>JASIJX010000580.1 GCA_030049955.1 Acidobacteriaceae bacterium | reverse complement strand
CCGGCGGTGTTGCCGGTAAAGGTACTGCCGGCCACGGTGAGCTTAAGGCCGCTGAAGATTGCGCCGCCGCCACCGCCGGCGCTAACTGTGTTTCCGGAGAAGGTGCTGCCGGTAATCGTGAGTGTGGCGCTGGAGTAGATTGCGCCGCCTTCGGAGGAGGAGTTCCCGCTAAATACGCAATTGGAGACGGCGAGCGTACCCTGGTCTATGCTGATGCCGCCGCTGGTAAAGTCGGCGCTGGAGTTGCCGTTGGCAATGGTCAGGCCGGAGATGGCGACGACGGGCGCGATGCTGCGGCCAATGCTCATCACCTGGTACTGCCCTGCACCGGAGATGGTAAGAAGGCTGGCGCCCGGGCCGTTGATGGTGACGTACTGTTCGATGTCCGGCAGCATGCTGTTGAGCGTGGTCGTGACCGCGCTGGCAAACTTGCTCGAGTCAAAGTAAATATTTGCCGTGCCCAGGCTCGCCGTCTGGAGCAGCGCATCGCGCAGGCTGCAGGAGGCATCGGTGCCCGTGGTTGTGGAGCTCTGCACGGTGCAGTTCGAGGCTGTTCCCGCGTCGTCGACTGCGCTCGTCACTACGAGGCTTGGCGCGGGGTTGTTGGCGAGCGAGTAGGAGACGCTGCCGAGCGCGCTGAAGCCGCTGACGGAAGCTGTCACGTTGTACGGGCCGCCGGCCGTTCCGTCGGCCGTGGCCGTAATTGCGCAGGAGTCGTTTGCTGCCGTTACGCAACTTGCCGCTGAGAGGCTCGCGGTCGCTCCGGACGAAGGCGTGCTGAAGTTCACGGTCAAACCGTTCTCGGGATTGCCGTACTGATCGGTGACCGTCGCGGTCAGCGGCGTGGCGAAGGCCACGTTGGTATACGCCGACTGCGATGCGCCGCCCGTAGCTGAGAGGTTGGCCGGCGTGTTTGCGCTCACGAGGACCAGCACCGAGTTCGTGAGGCTTGCGTTGGCGGTGTCGGTTGCGGTCACCGTCTGATAGCCGGCAGCCGTCAGCGTCATCTGCGCGCTGGCCTGGCCGCTGGATAGCTGCACTGTGGCGACTGTCGCGCCTGCAACAGTCAGCGACACCTGGTCGTTATCGGAGGACACCAGATTGCCGTATGCATCCTCACCATAGATGCTGACGGTGAAGGGTATGCCCGCTGTGGCTGTTGACGGAGCGCTCACCACCAGTTTCGCCAAAGGCCCGGCGACGCCCGTGCCGCTCAAGCCGATGGTTTGCGTGGCATAGCTGGACGCAACCGCGTTGAGAGAATTGTCGGTGAGGATGGCGCTGCCGGTGATGCTGGCGACAGATGTGGGCGCAAAATCGATGGCGACGGTGCAGCTTGTGCCAGAGCCCAGCGTGTAGGCAGTCGTGGAGCTGGAACTGGTCTGTGTGCAGGTCGAGGAGTTGTCGTAAAAAAAGTTCGCGGAGACGCTGGGATTGTAGGAGCCGGAAGATGTGGGAAGGGTGAGAGTCAGAGCGGCGTTGCCGATGTTCTGAAGCGTCACCGTCTGCGGGCTGTCGCTGGAATTGCCAGAGTTGGCAATGGTGTTAACGAAGCTCAGACTCGGCGGGGTTGCGCGGTTGAGCTCGTTTACGCCGGCGTCGCTTGCGACATAAACATTGCCGCTCGCATCCAACACCACGCCGAAGTTGTAATTGAAGCCGTCGGCCAGCGTCGTCACGCAAGTGGAACTGGCGCAGCCTGCAGGCATCTCTGTCACTGCGCTATCGCCGTGATTCGCCACGTAGACGTTGCCGCTGGCGTCCAATGCCACGCCTTCGGGAAGGCTGAATCCGCCACCCAGGGTCGTCACGCAACTCGATGACGAGCAGCCGGCGGGCATCTCCTTCACCGCATTGTTGACGGTATCGCCCACATAGACGTTGCCGTTCCCGTTCACCGCCACGCCGCTGGGATGACTGAAGCCGCCGCCAAGCTCCGTCACGCAATTCGATGACGCGCAGCCTGGGGGCATCTCCTCCACCGCGTTGTTGCTGTAGTCTGCAACGTAGACGTTGCCGGCCCCATCCACTGCCACGCCGACGGGATCGCTGAATCCGCCGCCCAGGGTCGTCACGCAACTCGATGACACGCAGCCCGCAGGCATCTCCTTCACCGCATGGTTGCTAGAGTCTGCAACGTAGACATTGCCGGCGCCGTCCACCGCCATGCCGGTGGGATCGTCGAATCCGCCGCCCAGGGTCGTCACGCAGCTCGACAATGCGCAGCCGGCGGGCATCTCCTTCACTGCGTCGTTGTTGCCATCGGCCACATACACGTTTCCGTCCGCGTCTACCGCCACGCCGGTGGGATCGTCGAATCCGCCGCCCAGCGTGCTTTGCGCGGATGGACTGAAGACTGCCTGCGGCGCGGTTCCGGTACCGTAGACATCCACCGTTGCCAGCGGATTGTTCGACGCATCCGCGATGACCACCGCTCCCACCCGCTCTCCCGCATCACCGGGCGTGAAGGTCACGTCTACTGTGCAGGCGGTCTGGCTCGAGTAGGTCCGCGCTGTGCACAGGGTGGTGCTCGTGTCGTTGGGCGTGGGCTGGAAGTCGAGCGGATTGCCGTGAGCGTCTTTGGTTGCGCCCTGCGTAAGGATGTTGACCGAGCCGATCGTAGTGCCGGCCGCAACGCTGAAGGAGATGGTGGCCGACTGGCTGCACGGCGAAGGTGCAGAAGTGCCCGAAGGGCACACGTTTGCTGTGCCCATATTCACCGGGACCAACCGCAGTGTCCAGGTGTCGTTTAAAAGGTCGCTGCTGCCGTTGCCGCTGCCCCCAAAAAGCACCGCCTGGTTGCTCGCCGCGTCGTACGCCATCGAAGGCCCACTTCTCGCCGATGGACCGGCGGTCAGGTTCAGCTCGGTCCAGGTGCTCCCATTCCACGCCCAGGTGTCATTCAGATCACCGCTGGCGCTATAGCCTCCAAAAAGGATCACCTGACCGCTCGCCGCGTCGTACACCATCGAGGCTGTATACCTGCCCGGCGGGCTGATAGCCGGATTCTGCTGCGTCCAGGTGCTCCCATTCCACGTCCAAGTGTCGCTGAGAAGGCTGCTTCCGTTGAAACCCCCAAAAAGTACCGCCTCGCCGCTTGCGGCGTCATACGCCATCGCGGCTGCATACCTGCCCGACGGGCTGGTAGCCGGGCTCTGCTCGGTCCAGGCGCTCCCATTCCATGTCCAGGTGTCGCTCAAATAGCCGGTGCTGCTGTTGTAGCCCCCAAAGAGCACGACCTGCCCGCTAGACGAGTCGTATGCCATCGTGGCATTCTGCCTGGCCGAGGGGTTGGTACTGGAACTCTGCTCGGTCCAAGTGCTTCCATTCCAAGTCCAGGTGTCGTTCAACGTGCTGCCGCTGCTGCCATAGCCGCCAAAAAGCACCACCTGCACGCTGGCAGGATCGTATGCTATCGCGGCATCCGCCCTAGATGGAGGGCTGGCAGCCGGGCTCTGCTGCGTCCAGGTGCTTCCATTCCAAGTCCAGGTGTCGCCCAAATAGCTGCCGTTCCAGCCCCCCAAAAGCACGAGTTGGCCGCTAGCCGGATCGTAGGCCATCGCGGCCCCACCCCTGGACGACGGGCTGGCAACCGGGCTCTGCTGCATCCACGGCAACTGCGTGACCTGCGCGCCCGCCGGAGGCACACAGAGTGCGGCAGCAAGCAGCGCGGCCACGCAGCGCAACCGGGCCTGTGCGGCATGGGGACGGCTTGGGAAGATGGCGGAGAAATTCTTAAGGCAATAGGAAGGCAGACAAGGAGCGAGCATAGTTGCGAACTCCGGAACCAAGGCGCAGAGGACCCTGTTGGGCAACCGCAGTCAACAGCGCTCCCGCGCCCCGCGGATGCGGTGAAAGTTTTGCGGCTCTGCGCGGCCCGTTCGTTCGAGTGATGAAAGGTTGAAGCCAACCAAGGACAGCGAGTGGAACAGTTCCGAGAGAAATCTCTTCCGCCTAAGCACAACCGTAATCCGCGCTTACATTCCGCGCTCAAACCGGGCTCGGGCTGGGCTCGGGGCCGTAAGAGTTATGGGGAATCTGAATGCAGCAATGCAAGAGACACAAAACGACCGGCGGCCGGCACTCAGGCCGCGAGATATATCGTTGCGGGGAGGAATTGGGCTAAGTTTTGCAAGACACTCGCGGGAATGTCAACAAAAAACAGGGGATGGCGAACCCTAGCCGGCAAACAAAAATTGCCACGATGAATCCAAATACATCCATCGCTGCGCGCTGAACCAACTCGTCGGCAGACCAGGGACGTGAAGCAGCGTATGTCCGCCGGTGCAGATAAGCTCTGTTCCGCTCCAGGCCAGAAACATTCTCGAGAACGAACCGACCAGTGCAGGATGCGTCACGCGCTTGAGGCAAACAGGGCAACGCTGGCGTTGATCGAGCAGCGCCCATCGCATTCCGAACAGAAGAATGGCAAAGGAAACGCTCAACTGAATGTACACTCCGGAGGGCGAAAGAGCTGGAAAATGCCAGTAGGCCAGATCGATTGACGAAAAGTATGCGATCAAGAGGATGAAAGCGATCTTTGCGCCAAGGAAGCCAAAGCGGACAGCTCTGCGGCTGCCTGAAGGCCTTTGCGAACTGAAGCTGTATTCTGCAAGCGAAACCGAGGCAATGGCGGGCAACGCCAGAAAGGCGAGAAGAACCGCGAACCAATAGATGCTCCACGGGCCGGGCAGTTGTTCTTCAAGAGATCTGCCAAGAAATGCGTGCTCTGATTTTTGGGAATCAAAGGAAGTAATTGAGACAACTCCGCCCCACATTTCCGACCTGCCTTTCGGCGTCAAATGGGCGACAACATATCCTCGATCATTGCGGCCGATTTCGGAATTGGATTCCAGCAACCATGCGTCACTGTTTCCCGGCAGTCTCCAAGTATCGCCGGGCGCAATTCCAACAACCTGCAC
>JASIJX010000579.1 GCA_030049955.1 Acidobacteriaceae bacterium | reverse complement strand
GCAGCGGCGCTTTACCGGCTGCACGCGGTTTCTCTTTCTGAAGTGCAGACCTTCTGGACGGGCACGGTCTTCCCCAAGCATCCGCTGGGCATTCCCGCAGCGCTGTTGTGCGGCTTCATGCTGGCGATCCTCACCGCCAGCCGGCGCATGCATCTCTACGAGCCGCTGCGGCTCAGCGGTTTTTTCCGCGAGCAGCGGCTGAGCGCGCAGGCCTGCTTCACCTCCGGTCTTCTGCTCACCGGCGCGCTCTACCTGATGCACGTGCCCGACATGCCGCGCTCGATCGTGCTGGTGACCGTTGCCCTGTCCGCCTTTGCCCTGGGGGCGCGCCGTCTGGTCTACCGCATGCTGCTCTACCGGCGCTTTGCGCGCGGCATCGGCACGCGCAATGTGCTGATCGTGGGCACCGGCCCTGAGGCGCACGCGCTCCGCCATCATCTTGAGAACCTGCGCCACCTGGGCTACGCCTTCAAAGGCTTCATTGAGCTGCCGGGCGGGAGCCTGCAGCCTGGGGCCGCGCATCGCGCCCAGGACGTAGTGGGTACGCTCGAAACCCTCTTCCAGCAGGTGCGCAAGCAGTTCGTCGACGAGATCTTCTTCACCACGCGCTGCGACCGCGAAACCGTGCAGGGGGTGCTCGAGCAGGCGCGCACCCAGGGCGTCGATCTGCGCGTAGTGCCCGATCTCTACGACGGCCTGGCCTGGAACTCGCCGGTCGAATACATCGGCCAGTTCCCCACCATCCCGCTGCACTGCGGCAAGGTGCCGGAGCTGGGCCTGGTCTTCAAGCGCAGCTTCGACATGCTGTTCTCTCTCCTGGTGCTGGTTGGGCTGGCGCCGGTGGTGGCGGCCATCGCCGTAGCCGTCAAGCTGGACTCGCCCGGCCCGGTGTTCTACAGCTCGGAGCGAATCGGCAAAAAAGGCCGCGTCTTCCGCTGCACCAAATTCCGCACCATGGTGGCCGACGCCGAGCAGCTGAAGGATGAGCTGCTGCACATGAACGAGCGCGATGGCGTGCTGTTTAAGGTCTCCAACGACCCGCGCATCACCCGCCTGGGCCGTTTCCTGCGCAAGTACTCGCTCGACGAGCTGCCGCAGTTCTGGAACGTGCTCAAGGGCGAGATGAGCATCGTGGGCCCAAGGCCGCCCTTGGCCAGCGAAGTGAAGGAGTACAAGCTGAGTCACCTGCGCCGCCTGGACGTAACCCCGGGCATTACCGGCCTGTGGCAGGTGCAGGGCCGCCAGGACCCCTCGTTCGCCAGCTACGTCTCGCTCGACGTCACCTACATCGACAACTGGAGCGTCTGGCTCGACTTCCAGATCCTCCTCCGCACCATCGCCGTCGTCTTCGCCGGCACAGGGAGTTAGCTGGAATTAAGCAGTTTTTTTGAGTCTGTCATCCTTCTGAGCGCAAACATGAGGCGGTAGTAGAATTTTCATTCTCCACCCGGCTGTCGGAGCGCTTAACTACGTGAAATTCAGTTAATAACGGAATGAAGAATCGGGAGAATAGGAGACCATAGTCTTCCAACTCTGCTAATGGAATCTCTCCGACCAATCAAGCCCATCGATGGAGCGAACGCCTGAACTTGATTAAAAAGAAAACGCTCGCGGCCTGGCTCCGACTCCAGGTCTCTCCGGAATAGACCTGGGGCCGGTCGTTGATTGGGTGCATCAGGAAATTGTCGCTTGGCCAGTTTCCGGATCTGTTGGGATCGAGTGCCATGTGAATTTTGGACGTAAAAAATCGCCAAATCCAGCTTCGATGAGCCACGAGAACCCACAGCCATCGCAATTCTTCGAGCCTCAAAATTGTCAAAGCCTAGCAGTGCCATCTGGGCCCATCATTAGCCGCCTTCCAAGACCAGTCAGTTCTGAGAACCTCTCCCGATACATCACAACCCCAGCTTCTCTGCCATTGATCCAAATATTCTGCTTTGGACGCACCGATCCAATCAGAATCTGCTTCGATGAGAATCTGCATATTCCAATTGCTGTACTCGAAGTTTGCTCCATCCAACAGAAAGCCCCGGCCCGAATCAAGGCCGCGACGAGTCTCAAGAACAGTAAACTCTAGAACGCGGGGTCGCTTACGATGCTCCAACTGTCGAAGCAGGTGCAACCGCCAAAGACAGGCGGAACGTACAGCTTCAGTCAGCATCGACAAGGCACTCGCTCGCACCAGGATGGGGTTGCGCAATGGTTACGGTAAGGCGCCAGGGTGATCTGTACTCGAAATCAAGAGTTCATATTCGAAACAGTGAACCCCTTAGCAGCCAGCGCCCTTTTCCATTCCTCGCACCGTTCTTTAGCTTTCTTCAGCGTCGGCCATCGCTCCCATACGGGTTCCTCCCACATGACCTGCTGATCGATTTCAATCCACTGCGCGTGAGACTGCTTCACGATTAACCCTGACCTAAACACATCTTCCGACTCCTCAATCGAGAGTTCGTAGAACTCTTGTTCAGAAAGGGAAAGGATGTGGGAACCGGGTCTCGCAAGCAATTCCTGCCACACAATCCCGCGCTCATCGTTTAATTTCGTTACTGGTTCAAGGTACTTCCGCATCTGAAGTCAGCCTCATGGGCCTCGCATATCCAATCTATCGGAGAGCCCTCGTTTCCAGGGCACTAATTTGAAGAATGCGCCGATAAACATGCATCGGATTGCGACAGAGTTATCGTTTAGGCGACAGGAATGAAAATCGGCGTTTCGGATTATTGGCAGGAATTAAGCTGTGCGATATTCATGGGACCCTCGCCCCGTGGAAAAGTCGCCAGGTTATTGAAAAAATCTCCACAAGGAGGGCCACACACACGTGTGTGGATTTGGGCTGAATCCCGATCTGCGAAAACTAACCGAAGGGTCCTTGTATGCCTGCCCCCGCGCATCCTTCACGAGGAACATCCGTTCCAATTCGTCAAGTTCGCGATGATTCGGCTTGCGGTCGCCCATAGAGACCCCACTCAGTCTATCTGCACGCTCGAACGCTAGTACTGCAACGGCTCATTGTACGGGCAGGAGGAGGCGGCATATGCTCACGCCGCCGATCGAGCGATATAGAAACATCAAAGCTCCTCAAGGCACTCTGGATCGTTGTTGCGGACATTGCCGACCCGTGCGTTGAACTTCCACGCCTTCATCTCATGGGCATCGTAGGGCCTCAGCAGGTCAGTAGGCAACCTCGTCGGATCGCCCGGCTCCAGCCATCGCTGGTAGTCCTGCTGCCGAAGGACCACTGGCATGCGGTTTCTGAGTTTGCCGATGGATGGCCGGATTCAGCAGTCGCACCAAAGTAATGCATCCGGTGGTTCGTCTGTGCATGCAGCCTGGATTATTCAACGGCGTTGCGGCGGGGCGAAACTAAGAATCGGAAGAGGTTAATACTGGCGGGATAGGCAATTATCAGAGCTGAAACAGTGTGTGTCCCGGAACGCTCCACAGCCTGTGCACGATCTTTTCTGACCATCGGGAACGGTGAGATTTCTTTTGATTTATCGCGAGGTAATCGGGCATAATTTGCCTGCACCTCCCAAGAGCTGGCTCTCCCTTCCGCACCGGGATCCGGAAACTCGGCTGAATCTGTACTAATCTCGGACTCTTCTGTTTTCATTATCGGGCCATTTACTCCCGAACGAGTCCATCGTTTACATTGTGTACCGCTCCTGCCAGGGAGGGCAATTGTGCCACCGCGTCGAGTGGCGTTGCTGGTTGTCGATTTCCCCATCGTGCAGGAGACCTGTTCTGATGCGACTTTCCGCCTTGGTTTCTATCCTTGTGCCGGCTCTGCGCCGGCGCAACTGGCCGCAGCTTGCCGCCGGATTCTGCCTGGCGCTCGCCAGCGCCGCAGCCCACGCGCAGACGACGACATTCACCAGCGCGTCGGGCATTAATCTCGGCAACAGCCAGAGCACTGCTGCGAGTTCTTCCATCAGTGTGAGCGGCGTCGCGTCGAATTACGCGGTCGAGACGGTCCAGGTGACGCTCGACGGGGTCACAACCTGTCCCACGTCCACAACCTGCGGTGCGAGTTTGGCCAGCATGGATGCGGCCGGCTTCTGGCTTGAATCGCCGAATGGCACTATGTATATGCTGCTTGGCTCGACCGGCGACGGCGTGGACGGCGATGATGATAGCGATTCCGGCTCGAATCTTCTGAACGTCGATATCACGGTCAAGGACGGCTCCTCTGCGGCGCCCTATGACGCGCCGTGGCAACACTCCGGCTCCGTTACCGTAGAGCCCAGCTCGTATTTCGATGACAATTTCGGACCCCCTCTACCTGTTACCGGGGTGTCGTACCCGCAGACCGATGGAAGCGCAACCTTGAATGGCACCTTTGGCGACGGGAAGACAGATCCGAACGGAACCTGGACGCTTTATGTGCAGAACTTCGAAGGGTACACATCGGCCATCACGGTGAGCAGCTGGACGCTGACCTTTAGCTATGTAGCCACGGAGAATCTGCCCACAACCACGACTATCGCCGCCTCGCCGAACCCCGTCAATGCAACCAACAGCGCCACATTTACAGCCACGGTTTCGTCCTCGACGACGCCGAGCGGCACGGTCACTTTTTCGTTGAACGGAAGCACGATCAGCGGCTGCTCGGGTAAGGCGCTCAGTGACAGCGGTGATAGCGGCACGGCGCAGTGCATTGTTTCCGGCAGCACGATGGGGCAGGGCGAGTCCACGATTGCGGCATCGTTCACACCCGGCACCGGGTTCGACGCCAGCTCCGGAAGCATGAGCGAGCTGGTGGAAGCTACGGCCACAAACCCGGCGACGAATGAATGGTGCAATACCGGCTCAATGAGCGTGCCGAATTCCGGCGAGCCGCAGGCCTATCCGTCGGTTATTACCGTTCCCAGCACTGCGTACGCTGCGGGCACCACGGTGGGCAACGTCACGGTCGAGCTCGAGGACGTGACCGGCTCGCAGGGAATTTTCGACCAGTTTCTGCTGGTTGCGCCGGGCGGCGCGCATAACCTGGATTTCCTCGATAGCGCGTGGGCGTTAGACTCGGCTTCGAGCGTGAACCTGACGTTTTATGACAATGCCGGTCAAACGCCGCAAGGCGATGAGGCGCCGGCCACGGGCAATTACGACGCGTATGACAACGATTCGCTGTACGGGTTCGCGACGAGTGCTGCGCCGAGCATCGATTCAAGCATTCCGCAAGTTCCGGGCACGGTCAACGACGCGCCGCCGCGCGGGGCTGCGACGGAAACCTTCGAGAGTAACTTCAACGGAGCTCCAGCCGACGGCGATTGGTCGCTGTATGTAAGCAGCGCAAATGGCGCTCCGGCGATCACCATCGGCAGCGGCTGGTGTTTGACCTTCGACATAAACACCGGCGTAGCCACCACCACCACGCTGACGAGCAGCCGGCAGGACCAGTACGCCGGGACGCCGGTCACTCTTACTGCGACGGTGACGGCCGGCGGCAGCCCGGTAACATCGGGCGGGACGGTGACCTTCCTCGATAATGGCGTGGCGCCGGCGGGGACGGTGAGCGGCAACAATGTGGTTACGCTCAATTCGAGTGGGGTGGCGACGTTCACCACCAGTTCGCTGAGCGAGGGCGATCACGACATCACGGCCAGCTACAATGGCGACTCGAGCGACGATCCGAGTTCCAGTTCGCTCTGGCAGCGCATCGACGATGCCACCGCCTTTACTGTGAGCGGCAACGTGATCAGCGCGTGCAATACGGGCGCGGTCACTTCGGCTACCGGAAACAAGGGCGCCTTTACACCGAATCCCTCGAATATCTACGTTGCCAACCTGCCAGGCGCGGTGAGCGCGGTGACGCTGACGCTCGAGAACTATTACACGAGCAGCGAGGGGATCAACGAGACCGAGGCGCTTGTCGAGGGCCCGACTGGCGCGGCTCTGGATTTCTTCTCGAATACCGGGTCCAATACCACGGTGTTGAGCGCGGGCAACTACGAGTTCTCCGACAGCGCCGCGGACCTGGTGCCTCAAGCGAGCTTCAGCCCCGGCACGTACGAGCCCACGAGCTACGCCAATGTGAACGGCGACGCCGATTCATTCTT
>JASIJX010000578.1 GCA_030049955.1 Acidobacteriaceae bacterium | reverse complement strand
AGCCAGCCGAGATAAGCGCGGCTGCCCGAGTCCACGTCGAGCACAAGGAATTCGGGTGTCTCGTAACTGTGCAACTCGTGCAGCCGCGCCTCGAGGGCCGCGATCTGCCCGGCGGAGGTTTTGAGCAGGAGCAGCGTTTCCACGGATGACTCGATCGCGCCTTTCCACGGATAAATGGACTGCACGCCGGGCACCAGAGTGGCGCAGGCGGCCAGCCGCTCCTCTACCAGCGTGCGACCGATGCGCGCCGCCTCCTCAGGACCGGCAGCGGTGCTGAGAACTACGCGGGCAGATACGCGAGCTTCGTGCATAGTCACCTTTCTCATGAAACTGCAATGCCTTGAATGTAACGCGATACGCGGGCTTGCGCAGTTTCATCGCGCCCGTTGGGCAGGCCGACGGAACGGAAGGTACAAAAGCAGAAACAGGACCAGGGCCACGCCTTCCGCTGCCAGGATGTACCACGGCCAGGCTCCAAGGAAATCAAGCAGCGATGCGCCGGCGGGCTTCTGACGCAGGTACATGTAATTGGTCCCGAAACGCCAGTTGAACGTGCCGGCGACAACGGCCCAAAGGTTGATGGCCAGCATGGCCCGCAGCACCGAACCGCGTCGCGGCCGCGCCTGACCGGACCACAGCAGGTAAAGCACGGCTGCGACAACCAGGCCATGCGCAAAGAAGAACTGGCAGGTGGAAAGCGACGGAAATCGCTCCCAGAGGTTGGGCGTGAGCAGCGCCATGGACGTGCCGGCCAGCGCCAGGTAATAGCAAAGGTCGAACAGAAGGGCGTTGAGCGTGAACAGCTCGGCAATGACCAGAAACAGCGTGAAATCGCAGAGCTCTAGCGGCAGATGGCTGGGAAAGATGGGCTGGCCGAGATGAATCTGCAATGCGTACCAGGCGAGCGTGTCTGCAAGCAGCACGACTCCCAGGCCAATGCGCAAGGCAGACGAGCCGCGAAACACGGAGCGCTGCAATGCGGCGAATGCGGCGCCGAGCAGCACCACGGCGGCGAGAATGGCCAGGTGCGCAAAACCGAGGAGCGGAAGACCTACCGGCGCGATCGCGGTGAATGACTGAGCCATAGTCTCCGCAAACAGGGCGAGAATTGGCGCGGCCGCGGTTGACGCGGCCACTGGTCCAGCTTACATCGCGCCGGTTTACTCTTTGTGGCTCCTGCCCGCGCGCTGTAGGATGGGCCATGCAATCTTCGATCCGCTGCTTCGTAGTGAGCCTTCTCGGCGTGTGCGCCGCGGTTGGCGTGCAGGTGGCTGGGCAAAGCACGGTTTCGATACAGAACTCCGGCCAGAACTCCAAGGCCCAGAGCGCTGCCACGCCCGCGGCAAAGCCCCCGCAAAAGCGGCCTCCCGCGCCAAGCGATATCAGCTCGCCGATCCCTACGCGGTATGACATGCTGCGCGGCGCGTACGGTCCGTTCCGCGCCAACAATGATCTGCTCTACTACCACCTCACGGTGCGCGTCGATCCTGAGCAGAAATTCATCCGCGGCGACAATATCATTCGTTTTCGCATGCTCAAGGACGGCACACGGATCCAGATCGACCTGACGGACAAACTCGACATCGACAAGATTGAGTTTGAAGGCAAGCCGCTTAAATATACGCGCGATACCGGCGCGGTCTTCGTTGATTTTCCTGAGACGCTGCGCGCTGGAAAAACCTATTCCATTGACTTTCTGTATTCCGGCCATCCGCCGGAGGTGGGCCGTTTCGGCGCCTTCACCTTCAAGCACGATTCTGCAGGCCATGTGTGGATCAACACCGCCTGTGAAGGCACTGGCGCCAGCATCTGGTGGCCGAATAAGGACCAGTGGCGCGATGAAGTGGAAAGCATGGACATCAGCGTGGAGGTTCCCAACGGCCTGGTGGACGTTTCGAATGGAAGATTCGCGGGCAAGACGGATCTTGGCGGCGGCTACACGCGCTGGGACTGGCACGTGAGCTATCCGATCAATAACTACGACGTGGCACTGAATATCGGCAATTATGTGCACTGGCACGAGAAGCACGACGGCCTCGATATGGACTACTACGTTCTGCCGGCAGATCTGGACAAAGCGAAGAAACAGTTCGCACAGGCCCCCGGCATGATCGACGCGTATACGCACTACTTCGGACCGTATCCGTTTGCGCGCGACGGGTACAAGCTGGTCGAAGTTCCTTACCTCGGCATGGAGCACCAGACCGCCGTGGCCTACGGCAATGGATTCCAGAACGGCTACATGGGCCGCGACTGGACGGGCACCGGCATTAGCCTGCGCTTTGACTTCATCATCATCCACGAGAGCGGCCATGAGTGGTTCGGCAATAGCATCACCGCTGCCGATTCTTCTGACATGTGGATTCACGAAGGCTGGACGACCTACCTCGAAGGCCTTTACGTGGAGTACCGCTGGGGCAAGGCCGACGCCATCCGCTACCTGAATGGGCTGAAGCCGAAGATTTATAATCTGCGGCCCATCGTAGCAGAGCGCGGCGTCAACGCCGACCCAACGGAGGACCAGTACTTCAAAGGCGCGCTGATGCTCAACACGCTGCGGAGTGTCATCGACGACGATGCGAAGTGGTTCGCGCTCCTTCATGATTTCTATCAGCACTTCAAGTACCAGAACATCATGACCGAGGACGTCGTCGCCTGGTTCGATCTGCAAACCGGGATGGACCTGACGCCGATCTTCAACCAATACCTGCGCCACGCCAACATTCCCCGCCTCGATCTGCTCTTTGTCGAAGGACAGGGCGGCGCAGCGCCGGGCATGGTGATGTACAAGTGGGACGCGGATGAGAGAAATTTCGCCATGCCTGTTCGCGTCGGCACGCCAGGCCAATGGCAGATCATCCATCCAACGACCAAATGGCAATGGATGCAGACGCCGCTGACGAAGGATCAGTTCCAGGTGGCGACGGATCTGTACTACGTGGATGTGAACAAGCAGTAAGTAACATTTGGCGATGCGCATCCCCACCCTAGCGACAAAAACAACGACGTCGCGAGGGTGGGGCACCCAAATTTCTCCTACTTCGCCGTCTCCGCCACTACGGCAATCTCCAGTCGCTTCGTCGTCCCCGGAACGTCCAGCGAGCCGAGGACTTGCGATTTCCCTTCGGCCAGAGTCGATGTGGTGTCGAGCACTGTCTGGCTCATCGTCGGACTCTGTGTGCCGCCGGTGGCCCGTTCGCCTGCTACGCTGGACTGCTCGACCTTCGAATCCAGCCTGAGCCCCTCGGCAGAGCTCTGCGGCGTGGCCTGAATCTTGAGCCCCACGTCGACGTACTGAATTTGCGCAGCCGCGGAGGAGTCGGATTTATCCGGCGTGGCCGTAAGAATGGGCACCTTGGTTCCCTCCACAAAGGTGGTGCGCTGGCCCGAGGCGGCGATCAGCAAGTATTTTTGCGTGCCTGCGGGAGCTCCGTTGTCAAATTCAGTGACGGTATAGGTGATCCGGTAGGTCTTGAGCGGCCGGTCGAGCTGTGCAATCACCTTTTGTGCCGCTTCCACGTCCTCCGCAGTGCCCGCAAGCGAAATCGCCAGCTTCGACGACACGCCGTAAATCTTCATCTGCGGAAACATGTTGCGAAGATCCGTCTGGATGTCATTCAATTCCTGTTGCTCGGTAACGTGCATCAGAAAGACGGTCTGGCGCACCGGAAAGAGATCCTGTTCGGCGCTACCCGGCTGCTTGGGTTGCGCCTGTGCGCGCGCGAAGGATGCAAAGAAAGAAACGGCGACCGCGATTGCGGCAAACATGCGCACAAATCCTTTGGCCGCGCGCGCGGCCCTGCATGGATGCGTATTCATCTGTTCCTCCCCAAATCTTTCGCGGAACGCGGCGCGCTCCGCTCTATCGACACAGACGCGCGCTCTCGATGTGCGCTCGAAAGAAATTGCGGAAAAGCGCGGAGGGCGCATCGAAGGTGCTGGCGACTGGCACAGACTGGCGATCCAGATTGACGATTGAGGTTCACAAACTTGCTCAACCCGCCTGCGTGTTGCAGTATGGATTTTTGCGGGTCTTCGACTCAACCGTTGCGCGAATTTTCTCAGATGACACGCAAAGACGAATGGAGAATGCATGACGACTGCCATTAAGTTCGGCACTTCCGGATGGAGGGCCATCGTTGCCGATGAATTTACCGTTTCCAATATCCGCCGCGCCGTGGCCGGTATCGCTGCCTACGTGAAAACGCAGCCGGCGCCGCACAGTCTTCTGGTCGGCCGCGATCCGCGCTTTCTGGGCGAAAGCTTCGTGGCGGAAACCGCCAGGGTGCTGGCAGCAGCCGGTGTTACGCCCATTGTGATTCCCGATGCGGCGCCCACGCCGGCCATCTCTCACGCCGTGCGCACCCTGAAGACTTCCGGCGCGATCAACTTCACAGCCTCGCACAATCCGCCGGAATACAACGGCATCAAATTCTCCACGCCCGACGGCGCTCCGGCGCTGCCCGAGGTCACCGAGCAGATTGAATCCGCCATCGTGTCTGACGATGCAGCAATGACATCGATCCCTGAGTCCGAGCCGCCCGCCGGCGGTTTCGAAACCGTCGACGTGAAGCCCGCGTTCCTCAAGCGCCTCGCCGAGCTGGTCAATCTCAAGGCCATCGCCAAATCCGGCATCAAAATCGTCTTCGATCCATTCTGGGGTGCGGGCCGCGGCTACTCGAGCGACCTGCTGCGCGAGGCCGGCGTCACAGTCGAAACCGTGCACGACTACCGCGACGTGCTCTTCGGCGGCCACGCGCCTGAGCCTGACGGTGAGCTGCTCAATGACGCGCGCGCGAAGATGAAGGAGATTGGCGCGGCGCTGGCCATCGCCACGGACGGCGATGCAGACCGCTTCGGGATTGTTGATGCCGACGGCGCGTTCATTCAGCCGAATTACATTATTGCTCTGCTGTTCGATTACCTGGTTGAAACGCGCGGCTGGCGAAACGGCGTGGCCAAGAGCGTGGCCACAACGAACCTGATTAACGCGCTGGCCGAGCGCCACAAGGTGCAGCTCTACGAGACTCCTGTTGGGTTCAAATTCATCGGCGAGCTCATCAACCAGGACAAGATCGCCATCGGCGGCGAAGAGTCCGCAGGCCTCACCATTCGCGGCCACGTGCCGGAGAAGGACGGTATCATTGCCGGCCTGCTGGTTGCGGAGATGGTCGCTGTGCGCGGCCGCAGCCTGGGCGAGCAGCTTAAGGAAATTTTTGCCAAGGTTGGTTCCTACTACCCGGTTCGCGAGAACTTCCGCTTGACCCCGGAGCGCAAAGCCGCGTTCACTGAAAAGTTGAGGGTCGATGCGAAGGAGCTGAGCGGGCGCAAGGTTAAGCAGGTGGTACGCACCGATGGCCTCAAACTGATTCTGGAAGACGGATCGTGGGTCTGCTACCGGCTTTCGGGTACCGAGCCGGTTGTCCGTGCCTACACCGAAGCGCGCAGCGAACGGGATATGGAAGCGCTGCGCCGCGCGGCCGAAAAGTTTGTGCTTGGGGATTGATCGGGAGAGCATGCCGGACGAAAAACCACAGACGGGCAAGAGCGAGGCTGCCGTGCCGCGGTCTTTGCTGCGCATCGCCGGCTGGGCGCGGCATTCGTGGCGCCCGGCAGGCACCGCTGTTGCTGTGGTTCTGGCCATGCTGATGATGTACCACGTCATCTACGGCCAGCACGGACTCTCGGCATGGCAGCGGATGCGGTCGGAAGACCGCGACCTGCAGCACCAGATTCAGGATCTCCAACTGGAAAACACGCAGATGCAGCATCAGATCGACGAGCTCAAGTCCGATCCAGATGCCATCGAGCGCGAAGCCCGCGAAAAGCTGCACTACGCCAAGCCCGGCGAGGTTATCTACACGCTGCAGGACGCGCCCCAGGCGGGCAAATAATCGCAAGCTGGCCGATTGATTCCAGGTTGCTGAAAAACCCAATGTATGCGGCTCAATCTTCGAAAAACATCCCTCAGTTTTGTGGCACGACTAAAGTCGTGCCCTTTCAAAACAGCGGCTTTGTCAGCGGTCTATTGATTTCGCCGCTCTCAAAACAACGGCGGAATGTGAAACCAACCGGCAAGCAGGGCGAGGGGCTGATGTAAATCGGCAATTGCCTGCACTGCCACGCCCGCGGTTTTCAAGGTCTTCACGACTCGAGCGAGCACATCTTCGGCTCCGCGCTTTGATTTCGCGCCCTGCTTCGATGCCGGCCCCTGCTTGGCTTTCGATCCGGCCATCGATTCAAGTTCCTTCAGATCCTTGTGAACGGCCGCCCGCTTTTCTTCGGGAATTTCGAGCTTCGCAAGCTGCTCCCGAATGCTTGCTAGCGCCGCGTCGAACTCCTTTCGCGAACCAGGCGCCTGCTCGTTGACTACGGCCTTGGCACGCGGGCCCACCGCCACCGCTGTGGCATTCACGTTGCCCTGGATTCCATAGTTCCCTGCCGAGTCCCTGCTCATGATGTGCTCCCCTTTGCTGCCGGTGCTTTAACAAGGTTCCTCATTGTCTTGAGCGCGCGGGCGCCTGCGCCAACGGCAAGACTTTCGGCCTTCACGTCGCCGCCCTGCACCATCACGCCGTTATTGAGAATGGTGGTCTGGCGCTCTTTTAACTCGGATGTATCCAGGCCGTGCGCATCCAGAAACTCCACCAGAGAGTCGAGCACCCCGTGCTCGAACAGTTTGTTGTACAGGTCGCCGTCCATCATCTGGAAGTAATGACCGTACTCGCCGCTGCTTAGCGTTTGGCGCAGGCTGGTAACAGCGCCGTAATTGAAGAGTGGGGTCTTCTTGATCATCTTGCGACGCTTTCGGTCCTTCCACGCAGAAAAAAGCTCCCCGAGCTTTTCCTCAATCTTGAGCAACACCCAGAATGGCGAAACTAACGCCAGGACAGGTCCTGCAACGATGGCTGCCATTGCAGCGCCAATGGTCTGCGAGGTGTCCATGGGCGTCATGGAGTCGACCTTGCGGTACGCGGAGGCGAGCGGCGTAAGGATCAAGCGTTTGGTTTCGACGAACAGCGTGTTGCCGCGGCAGGAGCAGCGCAGGTAATAGGAAAGAGCCAGCTCGCCACCCCAGTCGAGGATGCGGTAGCAGCGGTAGTGCCGCACCTTCTCATCGTCGCGATAGATGTAGTTCACCGTGACCCCGGGCGGAAGGTTCTGCACGGGGCGGCCGTAGATATCCGGAAGCAGGTCACGATTGCCGCGAAGATCGGTGCCCCGCGCGAAGAACATATCTCTCTTATCAATGTCCGGCACTTTCAGCTCGTCCAGGGCCAGATCAATCGCGTCGTAAACCTCCTTCGTGTGGAAGGGGCGGATCTTCGCCGGGTCACCGAAATCCTTCCGCGGCCTATCAAGAGCAATTACAACCGACCATCCGCCGAGATCCTGGCCAGCGCCAACGAACGGCGAGAACGCGCCAAAGACAAAGAAATTCTGATCCGGACTGGGCATCGCTGCCAGATCTTCCCGCTTGAGTTCGGCGGTGAAATGCTTCCTGATCTCCTGCGGATTGAAGTTTTCGGTCCAGAACATGGGCGCGAATGTGTTTTTCTCCTTCCAATTTCGCGCGAACCAGACACACATTGCGGCTACGGCGCATAAGGCAGGACCTACAGGCGTGAGAATTGCAGTGAGCGCTCCGAGACAAAGGATGGCAAAGTAGATCAGCCAGCTCTGGCGCGCGCGCCTCTCTGCAAATCGCGCTACCTGTGCGGCAAGCTCAAGATCCACCCCCAGCTCAAGCGCCACGGCGCGGTCCTTGTCTTTGAGCCAGGAGAGAAGCTTCTGTCGCGCTGCGCTGTTGAAAAGCATGCTTGCACACAGCAAACGCGTGGACTGGTTTTCGAGTTTTGACATAACCACTCCTTTGAAACCGACGGCGTAAATAGGGTCGACGGTTCGCTCCGTCCGCCCCACAGGTTCCAGCCACTTTGAGATCAGCCACAACTGGCCGGCAGCGATGGCGAAGCTCATGTATCCCGGCACAGTGGCGAATTGCCACTTGAAGAGGCGTTCCGGTTGGAAATAATTGGAAGGGTTCCAACTGGATGCAGTGAGCCAATAAACGGCATAGGTAGTGAGGGTGTTGTAGAGAGTGGAGCCTACGCCCGCGGTCACCAGACCTACCGCCCACAAGCGCGGGCCCCACGAATTCAGAGGCCATTTGCGAAGGAAGAAATAGAGAAGCACCCAGAAGATGCCTCTTGAAATCCACGAGAAGATCCTCTGTGGCGGACTTCCCGTTAATGCGTTGAGGATGGTGGGAAGATTCAGCTGGATGCGCGCGCCGCTGAGGCGATAGATCACTAGATGTACCGGAATAAGGAGCCAATTGATTCCACCGCCAACCAGCAGAACGGCAACTGGCCCCAGCCGCATGGATCCGCGTGCTCCGCGGATGGCGCAGATGAGAACGACGGCCGCGATGACCAGGACGGTCAGCAGCTCGACGACAATGGATGGATCATCCATAGCCGGATCACCCGGAATTTGGTTCTGTCACGCGACAGGCCTTGGGAAAAGCAGAACTACCTGGGGGCCGGAGAATGCGCGTCGGGGCCGGGAAAATATACGTTAGGGACCAGTGAGAAGCATCTTGGAGCAATCTCGGAGCGAAGTCAATGCAAATGAGATTGCCTGCTTGCACATCCGGCCGGGCGAATCGGTGCTCCCGCTTCCTTGCTTCCCACCAGGGTTCCAGCGAGCAAACTTTGCTCGCTGGGGTTTCCCTGCTGCTAGAAGTCGGCGTGGAATCGCCCAGCCCACACCGACACCGGACCGCGCGCCTGGTTGTAGCCGGGGTCGTTGACGTGCTGATAGTCGGCGGATACGAAGAAGCCGCGCCACAGATGCGCCGTATAGAAGCTCTCCACGATTTTTTCGTGTCCGTAGGTTAGAGCTCCATCGCCCAGCAGGAATCCAAGCCCACCCAGAGCCAGGTACTCTTGATGCGCGGCGACGATGCCGTTGACCACAAATGCCGCGCCGACGCGATCCGCCGGCCGGCGCCATGACCGGCCCATGGAAAACGCGCCGAACTGTGCCGTACGGTCGTCCTCGGTGTAGCAGTACGACTCGTTGCGCCCATCACTCCAGCCGAAACGCCCGAATACGCCTCCATCGGCGAAAACGACCTGCTCGAAGTTGAGGCCGAAACCGTAGCGACGGCGGCCCTGCTCCCGCGTGGCGATGATGTCCGGCGTCGGCGTTTTGTGGTTGAGAAAATCACTGATCGCCTGTTCGTAGTTGCCCATGTTGGCCTGGTTCACATAGCCAAGCAACCGCACCACGCCGGCGCGGTGCGCAATGGCGTTTCCGTGCGCCTCAAGCTCCAGGTTTTGCGCGCGCGACCGGGCCAGGTCCGCGTCAAGGTTGATCCCGTTGGCGATCTTCGGCATCAGCGCTGTGGCAAACCGCGCTGCCCACCAGTGGTCGTAGTACTCCACCATTGCGCCGTCGGTGTAGCCGCGCGTGTTCGCTGCGTAGTCGTAGGCGCCGTTGTTGTCTACCGTCCAGTTCATGAACTGCAGATGGCTGTCGGAGCCCCACGTATTTACATCGAAGAAGTCCGTCAGGTCGAACTTGCCGACGCGGAACTCGAGCCGCCGCACTGGCAGGCTCGTTGCCAGGTGCAGCGGGTCACGCTCGGCCGGCTCCTGCTCCTTGCTCAGCGGAACGATCTGCCGGATCATCAGCCGCGCCAGGTACGGCGCCGTGGATAGCGGCACGCCCTGGACCAGCCGCACTGAATCCAGGTTCACGTAACCGGCCAGTCCGTTGGCGTTGCCGAGGCCCCTGCCGGTTGCGTACTCCATATCGCCGAACACTTCCGTGGTGTGCGTAAGCTGATAGCCGGTGTAGAGCGTGAGCACGTGCGTGGTCGCGCTCTGCGCCCAGTTCGTGAAGCTGTTGGGTCCGCTATAGTGCTCCGAGAACCCCGCATGTGCCTGCAGGATGATGTTCACCTGGCCCGAGATCCAGTAGCGGCCCGATTCGGTGTGCGGGAAGACGGTTTCCGGATTGGCTGCCGAGGGCTGTTCGGCAGCGTTGGACTTGGGGTCCGCTGCCGGCGGGTTGGCCGTGGTTGACGGCGTTGTCTGCCGCTGGCCAGGAACGGCTGTTGGCGAGGGGAGAACGGCCTGCGGTTCGGGTGCGGCTGGCAACGATCCCGATTGAGCGCAGGCTGCGTTCGCGGAGAGTGCAGCAGCGATGATGGCAAACACGGCACCCCGCAGCAGGCATCGCGCCGGCACTGCTTGTTCGGACATACAATAGAAAAGACGCAACGCTACCCCCACTCCCTAGATACCATACCCTGGGAGGGTATAGTCAACCCTTTGGAGGAAGCATGTCGCACCAGGAACGTGAGAAAGTGAAGCTGCTGCAGCGCCTGCGCAAGGTGCGTGGCCAGCTCGACGCGGTAGAGCGCTCCCTGAACGGCGAAGCCGACTGCGGCGACCAGCTCATGCTGCTGGCTGCGGTGCGCGGCGGGGTCAACGCGCTGATGGCCGAGGTGCTTGAGACACATATCCGCTTTCACCTGGTTGACGGCGCCAAGGAGCAGATCGCCCCCGAACTGGCCGAAGACCTTATCGACCTGGTCCATGCTTATTTGAAGTAGCTGCTCCTGCGGCGCGTTGGCCGGCTCGGCGGCTGTTGACGATGCTAGCCGCCTGAAGGCGGTTGGATTGTGAAAACTCTGTTGCAAATAGAAAAAGATCCCGGCGGCTGCGCTGGCTAGAGATACAACTGCGCCATGCGTTGCCAAGTGGGCCAGTCGTGCGAGTTCTGCGCATCCCATACGTAGAAATCGTGCGCAATTCCCTGCTCAGTCAGGATGCGATCGAGCTGCTGGTTCTGCGCCAGGCACTGGTCGTCCCATCCGGTTGCCAGCAAGTACCGGCAGCGCGCGTACTTGTCGAGATACTGGCGGTCAGTCAGCCGAGGGAGATAATGCGTTGGCAGATGGTAGTAGCAGTCCTGGTCGCAGTAGCCGTCGAGGAAACCTGTCAGATCGAAGGCGCCGGAGAGCGAAACGAAGCCGGTGAAAAGCTGCGGATGGCGCAGCGCGATATTCACGGCATGGTATCCGCCGAAACTGCAGCCCATGGCCATGAGCGGCGAGCCGGAGTTCCTGTGGCGCACCAGATTTTTGTGGCGGACCAGAGGCGTTACTTCGTGGATCACGTACTCCTCGAACTGCATGTGGCGCACGATGCGCCGGCGCGGCGGAGCATTGCGGTTATACCAGCTCTCCATGTTCACCGAGTCGACGCAATAGAGCTGCAGTTCGCCGGCACCGATTTTTGCGGCCAGCGCGGCCACCATGCCCTGATCTTCGAACTCGTAAAACCGCCCGCCGGAGGTAGGAAAGACGATCGCGGGCAGTCCAGCGTGGCCAAAAACGAGCAGCTCCATCGCGCGGCCCAGCCGTGGCGAATGCCATTTGTGATACTCGCGGTTCATCCGGTTGATTCCGCTTCGCATCATAGCAGCGGCATGTCACTAAGGTACCCGCACTCCGCTTCCGCTGCTGTGATACAAAGGCGGAAGCACGGAGAAACAGGATGAATGCAACGGCGCAAGCTGCGCTGAATCGTGTCTATGGGTACAGGTGGTGGCAAAAGTGCTTTTGTGGGCTGTTCGGCACTCTGTTCACCTTTAGCGGGCTTCGCATAGCAAGTTCCGCCCTTGCGCATCCGGGCGCCGCTTCGATCCTACCGCTCGCCGCCGTCTTTTTGGCTCTGGGCGCATACTTGCTTTTGCTGGGCTTTCGTTCGCGCATCCTCATCGACGGCTCCCGCATTGAGGTGCGCGGAGTCTTCCGCACCCGCTCAGCCGAGCTGAACGAGATTGAAGGCTTCCGCACTTTGCGGTCGCGCTATGGATCGTTCCGGCAGTTAATCCTGAAGAACGGCCGCAGGCCTATCTCGATCCGATCGAGCTTTAAAACCGATGGCGATTACCGCGCATGGATGCAGCAAATTCCCGACCTCGACTTGCGCGACCGCGAAGCGCTGCTGGCGGAAATCAAGGAGCGGCAGGATCTGGGCGCCACGCCGGAAGAGCGGCTGGGCGCGCTCAAAGCTGCCAAACGCAACGCCACGGCCCTGGTGGTGATTACGGCCGCCGCTGCCGCCGGATTGAACTTCGGCTCAAAACCATGGCTCGAGCCGTGCGCTGTGGCGCTCATCCTCGGGCCCTTCGTGGCCGCTTTTTTCTGCCTGCGCTCGCCGCTGCTTTACACCGCATTCAAAAGGCGCTCCGACCCGCGCGGCGAAGCCAGCTACACATTGATGGTTTCCAGTCTTGGCATGATCTACGCCATGCGCGAACCGCATTTTTTCTCTCTTAAACCGCTGATGGCGCTGATGGCGGTGACGGCTTTGGCGCTCCTCGTCGCCCTGTTCAGCCCGGCGCGCAAGAGCGGAAACCGCGGCGCGCTGCTGGCGCTCGTTGCCTTTGCTGCTCTCTATGGTTTGGGCGCAGTCGCGGACTCTGATGTCTTCTTCGATCAGTCGCAGGGTGCGCTCTACACGGCAGAGGTCACCGGTCATCATGTTACGCATGGCCGTTCGACGAAATACTATCTGCGCCTGCAGCCCTGGGGCCCGGTGGAAACAATGGAGGACGTGAGCGTCGCCCCAGGAGTGTACGACGCGACGCCCATCGGCGGCAGCGTATGCCCGGAGCTGCACCGGGGCTGGCTAGACGCGCCTTGGTTCCGCGTCCGCGCCTGCCCGGGTGTGACCCAAACTCCAGAACAAACGCCCCAATAATAGGGAAATACTTACTGAGGATTCGTGTCCTCGACGTTCCGTTGCACCGGCTGCATCTCCTGCACCGTGTAACCCGCGGGCGCCTGAAAGAGACTCGGGTCCGGCTCGCTGCGATCGATATCGGAAAGCTCCATGCGCGAATTTCCTGAACGCGGATCATCGGTGATCTGCAGGATCTCGGTGTGGAGTTCGGACGAAGTCCACGACTCGGTGGTCACCGTAATCTGCTGGTCGTTGCCTTCGCTGCCCGCGGGAATGATGCGCGTGATCCGCCGGCCATGAGCGAGCACGCCATTGATGTTTTGCGTCCCAAGATCCTCGATATGGAAGTCTGGATTCGGCTTAGGCTGGACTCGCGGCGGAACCGGTGTGGTTACCTGGTTGTTTTGCTGAACGGGGACGTGATGCGCCGGCTGCGGTTGAGGAAAGTGGTTTAGGGTTACGGTTTGGCTGTTCGATGTCCAATTCATTTGGATACCGTTCACCGGGTCAAACACGTTATAGATGGTGACATGCTGCCGGCCGGTCAGGGCCGTATCGAGCTCCGTCGCGTGGTAAGTGCGTCCCTCGGAGTCGCGGGCCTCCTTTGCCGTCGTCGTATGCGTGATGGTGGTTCCGTCAGCCAGTGTTTGTACTCTTGTGGTCGTCCGGGTGGCAGAATACGGCGCACCCTCGAGTCCTCGCAGACCCAATGCTACCCCTGACGCACCAACCCCGCCGCCGGCACCCACAACCCCCTGCGAACTAACTATGACTTGTGCGTGAAGGCTACTCGCTGCGGCGATCGCGAACGCCGCAAGCACAGAAATGCGCACTGGGCCGGTAACTTTCATGGCGTCCTTCCTTTCGGAGAAAAGTGTAGCGCCGGTGTATTTGGCCGGCAATTGAATTTATCCTCCATCGGTTGAATTTATCCTGCATCCATCGCCGGAAGCATGTGATCCTGTTTCGGCAGGCATTGTTGGCTGTTCTCGTCGAGGATCAGTGGCGGAGGAGGCCGGAACCTTGCGGCATCCGCGCTGACCCGGAAAGGACGCCCCGGGGCAATGTTCGCTTCTCTTCCGGCCAGTAAGCAGGCCGTTTTCAAACAACTCTTTGACGGCTATTCGGGTCCGCCGTTTGCAATACGTCTGTGGGACGGATCGCAGTGGTTTTCACATGGCGACGCGCCGCCGGTCTGCACCATCGTCCTTAAAGAGCGCAGCGCACTGGCGGCGCTGCTCGTGGCGCCGAACGAAGTGACGCTTGGTGAGGCCTTTATCCACGAAAGCCTGGATGTGGAAGGCGACCTGTTTTCCGCCTTCGCCATCGCCGAGCATATCTTCGACCGCCCGCGCCGTCTGCGCCACCAGATTGCGGAGCGATTTGCCGCAGCGGCATTCGGTCTTGGCCAGCTTGCCAGGCTCGGCGCACTCAGCTCGCGCCGCCGCGATCGCGCTTCGATTGCCTACCACTACGATCAGCCGGTGGAGTTCTTCGCCTCCTGGCTGGGCGAGACGCTGGCGTACTCCTGCGCCTATTTTCGCTGGCCGGAGCAGACGCTCGACCAGGCGCAGAAGCAGAAGCTCGATCTGGTGTGCCGCAAGCTGCGGCTGGAGCCGGGCGAGCGGTTTCTCGACATCGGCTGCGGCTGGGGCAGCCTGCCCATGCATGCGGCGCAGGAGCACGGTGCGCAGGCGCACGGCATTACGCTGAGCCGCGAACAGGCCGCGACGGCGCAGCGGCGCATCGAGCTCGCCGGGCTCGATGGCTGCTGCTCGGTTGAGCTGGGCGACTACCGCGACCTCGAGCACGATAGCCGCTCTTTCGACAAGATCGCCAGTGTGGGCATGTTCGAGCACGTGGGGCTGAAAAATCTGCCAGTCTACTTCGGCATTGCCCGCAGGCGGCTGCGCCCGGGCGGCCTGATGCTCAATCACGGCATTGCGCGAGCGACGGCCGCACCGGTGCGGCAGAGCTCTTTCATCAGCAGGTATGTTTTTCCCGACGGCCGGCTGGTGACGCTGCCCCAGGCTCTGACCGCGGCGGAGACGCAGGGGCTGGAGGTGCGCGACGTGGAAAATCTACGCCAGCATTACGAGCTAACGCTGCGCTGCTGGGTCGAGGGCCTGCGCCGCGATGCCGATGCCCTGCTCCGCCTGGTGCCGAAGACGACCTACCGCATCTGGCTGCTGTATATGGCCGGGTCGGCGGCGGCATTCCGGCGCGGAGACATTGGACTCTACCAGGTTCTGCTCAGCCGGCCTGATCGTGGCAATTGCCGCCTGCCGCTAACCCGGGATGACTGGTACGCTTCGCGCGAGACGGGCGGCGGCAAACGCGATTTAAGCTTGCCTGAGAGATCTAATTTCTAGCGAGACTTGCCAGAGAGACAGATTTTTAGAGAAACCGTCAGATTGGGAGTCTGATCATGCCTTCCTCCGGAACCGGAGCCGATATCACGGAACGCGATGCCGCCGACCTGCTGCATAAGCTCATTACGGAGTCCATCACCGTACAGGCTCTTTATCTAGGCCGTGGCTCGGTGGCCACGGGACTGGTGGGACACGTCTTTATTGGCCCGGACCGGCTAGTGTGGGTTCGGCCGGGCGAACAGCGATCGGAGCCGTTCCTGCGCTTCGATCCCGCCGCGGCCACCGGATTCAAATACGGCGATACTCGCGCCTTCCCCGATATCCCGATCCCCGGCGACTTGAAGCTGGCCTCGGCGCTTATCTTTATCTTCCCGGAGGGCTCGCAGATGGCGCTGTTCGAGATCGCGAGTGAGGCTGTCTGAAAGCGACGGCCCGGCCCGCGCCTGACGGCAAGTTCGTGATATCGCAAGGGGTTCTGCGCCGTTGGCCGCTATGTTTGTGTGCCGCAAGAACTTGCTTGCAGCTTAGAATCAATAACATACGGCGTCATCTGGCGAAGCTCCGGCCAAAAAGAAAGATGGACGGTGAGAGCTACGGAATGGGTCTCCTGTCCTTTTTCGCTGCTCGAAACGATTGTGGCAAATCGATAGTAAATTCGAGGCAAAGTTTCGGGCTTTTTGAGTCCACCCGGAGGACGCGGGGCGCAATGCGACCACGCGCCACATCTCGCGAAATTTTACGGCACGGCTGAAGCCGTGCCCTTTCAAAACAATTGAGATTGTGACACTGCCACCTACCGCGCGCATTTGCCTCCACGCGCCACTTTCGGCGATACTTAAGTGTTGCGCCTTGGCGGCGGCGATTGTGTGTCTGGCTTTCCGCGAAGCGGCCCGCCCCGAATATCGGCAACCCGGAAACCGGGCAACACAGTTGAGATTGAAAGGAAACGTAATCCAGTGGTCATGATTCGCCTGGCGCGCATAGGCGCCCGCAAGCAGCCTTACTACCGCATCGTGGTGATCGAGAAGGATCGCGCCCGCAACGGCCGCGCCATCGA
>JASIJX010000577.1 GCA_030049955.1 Acidobacteriaceae bacterium | reverse complement strand
ATTGTGGCCGAAGTCGTGCTTGGAATTGGGATCGTCGGCGTCGGCGATGAGCGCTTTGAGCAGCGTTTCGGTATTAAAGATGTAGATGCCCATGGAGGCATCCACCGCATCGGGATTAAAGGGCGAGCGGAATGTGGTGGACTGCGGCTTTTCCTGGAAGCCGAGGACTTCGCCGTTACGGCCTACTTCCACTACGCCAAAGCGCGAAACTTCGTCGGGAGCGATGGGCAGCGTGGCCAAGGTTACCTCAGCTTTGGTTTCCTTGTGGTGGGCCAGCATGCGGCTGTAGTCCATCTTGTAGATGTGGTCGCCGGAGAGGATGATGACGTACTCGGGCTGCTCGCTGCCGATGGAGTAGATGTTCTGGTAGACGGCGTCTGCGGTGCCCATGTACCAGTTGGCGCCAGTGCGCTGCATGGGCGGCATGAGCTCGAAGAACTCGCCCAGCTCCTGGGAGACGATGCCGGACCAGCCTTCGCGGATATGGCGGTTGAGCGAGAGCGCCTTGTACTGGGTGAGCACGTAGACGCGGCGCAGGCCGGAGTTGATGCAGTTGGAGAGCGTGATATCGATGATGCGGTAATGGCCGCCGAAGGGAACTGCCGGCTTGGCGCGGTCACGCGTGAGCGGAAAGAGCCGTTCGCCGGCCCCACCGGCGAGGAGTACTCCGAGCGCGTCCTTCATATCCATGAGATTCTGCCTCGCGGGATTCCGCCTTGGGCGCTGTCTGAGTGCTGCGGTTTTTCTCTCGAAAACAATACCGCGTCCGGCTGCGCGGCGCCACTGCCGTCAGGGAAGGGTCGAGAATACCACACCGGCAATAAAGCGAGTTGCTTGTGGGCAGTTACGGCTGCAGGGCCGGTAAGCCGGCCCGGGCATCAAGGTCTTTCATTTGGCCGGTCCGCGCCACCCCGAGCGAAGGCACCGGCAGAGAGGTATTACGGATACTCAAAGAGATTTTGACGGCTGCCGATGGCTATTGGTTGCGCCATCGGCGGTAAGGGGTTACCGCTTCGTTTTGAACTTGTACTCCATGCCGACGGAGATGGCGAAGTTCACGTCGAACTGCGAAGTGTGCGGGGGGTAATTGATGCTGTAGTGGGTGACGATGGCGTCAGGCGTGATGCGGAAGACCCAGCGCGGCGAGCGGTTGAGATCGAAGTGGCCGCCGGCAATGATGGCTGGAGCCACCTGGTTGTTGTAGAAGGCGACGGTGGACGGCGGCTGGCCGAGCAGGTCCTTTTCAAAGTTGCCGTAGACGCCGCCGACGAGCACATGGGCCAGGATGGCTCCGTGTATGTTGTGCGGGCCGAGCCATTCGGGGCCGGCGGTAAAGAAGTACTCGCTTACCAGCGGTCCCTTGATGTCGTTCTGCGCGTTGCCGCCGGTGGGTCCAGTGCTGGTTCCGGCGCCACTGGTGCCGACGTAGAAGCGCTGGGAGGTTTGCAGGCCCCAGCGTTTGGTCAACCACATCGACCCGCTCAGGTCCAGGCCGCCCAGGTTCGAGCCCTGGAGCAGGGTAGGACCGGCCTTCATGTGCCGGTATGCCAGGCCCAGCGAGAGATCGAAGCGGTTGTCGTAGCGCACGCCGGCGAGCGGATTGGTGGCGACGTAGGTGCCGTTGCCGGGGGTTTGCGGGCCGGTGGGCACCGACGACTGGGCGGGCGGATTCTGGCTGGAAGACGACTGGCCTGAATTCTGGGGTGGATTCTGATCTGGATTCTGTGCCGAGCTTTGGGCTGGGGCAGAAACGGCAGCCGCGGCCACAAGGGCGGCAGCGGCAAAAAAGGCAGCAAATCGTGCTGGGAAACGCATCACCCGTTAGCTTACAGGACCGGGCCGAAGGGGGACAACGGACGGGATCTTACGGTAAAGGGAGGGCCGGAGTTACGGCCTGAGGTGGTCTGCTCGCAATCCGGCCTGCGGGTGTACGAAGTGGGCGAACCGCGCCGGACCGGAATTTTCTTATTGGCTTGGCTATGGCGTGCATTGCTCATGCCAGCGTGCCCAAAGCAGGTAGCGGATGGTCTTGAGGGTTTCCAAGGCGGCGGCGGCGCGGCGGGCATCGGCCGAAAGGGGTTCGAGCGGCGGCGCGGCGTGGACGCGCCACTCGATTGGCAGACGGCTGAAGATGAGACCCACGCGGGGCAGATGGCTGGGGCTGGAAACGACCTCAGCGGAGGCCCAGCCATGGGTTTTCATGAGGCGGACCGAATAACAGGCGTTCTGGATGGTGTCGCGGGCATGGGGCTCCATGAAGATGGCCGAGGCCGGAACACCCTGCGCCTCGGCGGTGCGCGCCATCACCTGGGCTTCGACGTAGCGGTTGGCGACAGCGCCGCCAGTGACGATGAGCCGCGGCGCGGCGCCACGCTCATATTCCTGGACCGCTTCGGTGACGCGGGCGAGCTGAATGGGCGTGGGATTGCCGTCTGCGTCGGCTGGGTAGCCGAGAACGATGATGGCGTCAAAGCTATCGCGCGCAGTATTGGACTGCGGCGCGAAGCGGCGCGCGAGAACGGCCCAGGCCAGGATGGCTATGCCGAGAAAAGCTGCGACGACGGCGCGGCGCAGCCAGGGGTTAACACGCGGCGGAGCGGCTCCGCGGCGCCTCTTTTTTGGGGGACGTGTTCGAACGGGCGTGGCTGTCAATGAGTTTGCCTCCGGGGCGCGGCTATACCTGGATTATTTTCTCGCGAAGGCCCTTAATATCCGCGAAGGTGACTTGTCCGGCCGAATTCTCAGCCGGAGGTGAACAATCGAGGGCCTTTTTCTTCCAAGTCCCAGGGCAGCGATTTACTGCGATATCGCCACACGCGCCAATTCTCCGAGCCTTTCGGTTGAAGACCGGTAGATTGCGAGGCGGATACTGGCTGCATTCGCGGGAGAATCAACGATAGTCGAACGCAGAACAAGGGGCTGTAACGGAGAGACGCTATCGAGGAGCTTCAACTTACCGACTGGACGTCCGTGCGCGTCCACAAATTCGATTCCTAAAAATCCTTTATAAAAGACGCCGAAACGGCCGTCGAGAGATATTTGATTGCCGCGCCTTTTTGCGCTGAACGGCTGACAGCTACATCCATACTGGCCGCAAGAGAGGATCGGAAAATTCCCGCCAATGTTTGCGGAATACCAATCGTAGGAAAATTCGCTTTGCCGGCCGGGTTCGAGCCTGGCATACGGGCCTATAAGTTCACTTTCGACGACGTAGGGGTTGTTGATCGGATTGGGTTGCATATTGACGGTTCGTCCCCATGCTTTAATTGTTCCCAGCCCGTTTGTCCATGCCTCAACAGATGAGCCGTCAGGGTACACCGCATTCGGCTGGTACCTGAAACTCTGCACAAAGACAAAGCCGCTGGAGCCGTCAACGTTTGCAAGCCAGCCGTCGGGCGAATCAAGTGCCACCTTTCCTACAATCCACGAGTAATGGAGGCGCAAAAGCCCCGGGACTAAATTCGGTTGAATTTCCGGATTGGCAGCTGCTCCAAACAAGACACGATAACCATGTGGAAAGTGACTTTCGGGATTGAACGGCGCATAGGTATAAAAGTTGGGATTCCAGCCTTGCGCCGATTTATTTCCGGCATCCAGTTGCGTCACCGTCCAAATGCCCCAGCGTATCGGCCGGGTAGTGATATTGGTCATCGTGGCGGTCACGTGGACATGTGAAGTGCCGTTGAAGATGCGGATTACGCGATTGAATTGAATGCCAGTTTTTGGATCCTTGGGGCTGGTTAGTTCGATAGCAATCGACGCGCCATGGCGCGCAAACACCTTCGCCTCCTGAGGAGCGCCATCCAGCACGGGGTCAGGAGGTCCGGGCCACTCTTCGGGGCTGCTCCACCCTTGAGGCGCCGGCCAGAGTTTGTCTCCGCCCCAATTAAGCCACGAGCCATCGCTTCCCAAGTGTGTGGGAGGGGGAACTTGTCCTTGAAGTGCCGGATTCGCCCAAAGGAAGGAATGGTCTCCGAGTTGATAGCCGAGAATTCTTCCTCCAAGCTGAGGGGTCACATTTAATTGGATGAAATCGTTCCTCAACTGGGTAGAGTTCCAGCCCCTGAAGTGAGCTTGAGTCAAGTCTGCAGCGCTTGCTACGCTGCAGACTAAAATCGTCAGGAATGCACACAACTTAAATAAGCTGATCAATGAGGTAAGTCGAATGGAATGCCCTTTTATTTCGTTCGCTGGAGGAGGCAAGGATTCAGTGACTAGCAAGCGCTTCCTCCTAAGGGCTCTCGATATGGCCAAATGCGGTTCTTAGCCCCGGAGTAGAAAATTGGTTTCTCCTGGTTCCGATCAGGAGTTACCACGGGCATTTCCGCTCTGGAGCCGGGTCAACAGTGTCTATCATGCGCGCCACTACAAGACGCATCATCTCTTCGCGGAGGGCGCGAGCGCTTTGCGAATTCCAGAGATTGTTTGTTTCGGTGGGGTCTTTTTCTAAATCGTAAAGTTCGCCAATGTCGAGGTTCTGATAGTACGACACTTTATGGCTTTCGGTTCTGACGCAGACAGCCATCGGCGGCGGGTTGTACAGGAAACCCGAATCAAAGAATTCGCAATACACTGAATCACGATGCCGAGTGGTACGACCGGTGAGGAGCGAGTTCAGCGAGCGCCCCTGCATGCCTGGAGGAATCGCAACTCCGGCTGCTTCCAGGAGCGTGGGCGCCAGATCAACCATTTCTACAAGAGCATCACTGCGAAGGCCCGCCTTGTACCTTCCGGGCCAGCGGATGATCATCGGTACGCGAATTGCGCCCTCGTAGAAATAGGGACCTTTGAGAAAGATGCCGTGATCGCCCAACATTTCGCCATGGTCGCTCATGAAGATGACGATTGTGTTCTCAGCTTGTCCGGTTTCATCGAGCGCCTGCAACATTCTCCCGACTTCTGTATCTATCTGCTCGATCATCGCGTAGTATGCGGCCTTCATTTGCCGATGCTGTAGATCACTGGTGTCTGCAAACGAGACGTCGCGACCGGCGTAGGCTCCGTGATGGTCCACTTGCTGATAGATTGGCTTATTCGCGAGTTCGCCCTCGCGATAATTCGGCCCCGGCATATCCGATGCGCGATAGCGATCAAGATATTCCTTAGTTGGCCAAAAGGGATGGTGGGGTTGGAAGATATTCACCGACATCAGCCACGGGCCGAAATCCTTTTGCCCGCGAATGAATTGAATTGCTCTATCGGAGCACCAGGCTGTCTGCGTGTATTTCGGGTCAATTGGCGCTCCCCATGCCAGCGCTCCATCTCCCTTTGGAGCTTCGGGCCATTTGACTCCCTGCTCGTTGAGCCATACCCTCCACATATTGTGGCCCGGCCAGAGATTGCTTAGATCGATACTCCAGTCGAAGACGCTGTAGCCATCGTCAATGCGGTCCTCAAGACGACCGCCATAAACCGGAGCGAGATGAAGTTTTCCGGAAAGGCCGCATGCATAACCGGCGTCGGCGAGGATTCGCGTGATCAGACGTTCGTCAGGGCGAATACGCTGCCCGAGTGCCCGCAGACCTGTGGTATGCGGATAACGCCCTGTCAAAAAGCTGGCGCGCGATGGTGAGCATACAGGGTTCTGCACATAGGTGTGTGTCAGAGTCACTGATTCCGCCATCAGCTTTTTGAGATTCGGAGTATGAATGCAATCGTTGTTCAGGCCTTCGATTGTGTCGAAGCGCTGCATGTCAGGGCAGATCCACAGAATGTTCGGCATTCTTCCGCCGCTTAACTCTTCGGCAACATGCGGCCATATATGCACATCTTTCTGAGGGGGTGCAGCCGGCTGTTGCGCAAGGGAGGGATTAACGGCGAGCGCACCCGCTCCGAGGAGTGACGACTTCAAAACATCTCGACGATTCATGAGGAAAGCACCCTTTTAAGTGGACAGGCATTGGAGCGGCAAAGACGGATGATGGCGCCGAAGGGCTGAAGAAGGCCGGGGCTATTCCAATGCCATAGCCCCGCGAATGATTTCTGCTTCATCAACCGTTAGAAAAAGGTTAGAAAAGGAGCTTCAGCGCGAATTGTATCTCTCTGGGAGGCGGAGAAGGAAGCAGCGTGTTCAGCTGGCCAAACGTTGCATCGCTCATGGATGTATCGGGAAGTGCGAAGTGAGGAGTGTTGGTCAGATTGAAGAAATCGGTGCGGAATTGCATGCGCAACTGCTCCCTTAGCTGAGTTTCCTTATTTAAAGAGAAGTCGAGGTTGTGCAGCGCCGGGCTGCGAACGTTGCCGATGGTTCGCGGCACATCGCCGAAGGTGAATGCAGGCGGCAGCGAAAAGGCGCCGGTGTTAAACCATTCGGCTACTTTTTGCGCAATCGGGCGCGAAGAAGAAAGCTGCGGGCTCGCACCGGACCAGTTCGGCCTGGTTCCCCCATCCGTAATAGGCGCCGACATGGCCAGCGGGAACCCTTTTTGCTCCGTCAGGATTCCTGACGCGCTCCATCCGCCCACCAATTTGTTCACGAATTCGGGCGCCGAGGCCAGCAGACTGCGGCCGCGGCCAAACGGCAACTCGCCGACGACGTTGAGGATGAGCGACTGAGGAATGTCGTCTTCAGAGAGGGATTTTTCGCCTGCCAGGTTATACCAGTTTTGCACTGCCGTGTTGTTCGTGGTCCCGACCGGCGCATCGGAGGCGGTCATGTTGGAGAGCCACTTACTGATGGTGTAGACCGCCAGCAAGCTTACTCCGTGCGTTGGGCGCTTATTCAGTTTGAACTGCGCGGACTGATAGTTCGAGCCGCCCCAGGTGGCATTCTCGATTGTCAGGCCGGTGAATTCAGGGTACGGAAGCAGGAGTTGCTGCTCAGTAACCTTCGCGTTGGACAGCGCGCCTACCGTGACGAACGGCTGGAAGGGATTCGGTACCTGGGCTTGCAGCGCCGTCCCCATGCTCAGGTACTGCGGATTGAGCACGTCGCCTGAGAAGTTGTGCGTCAGGTGCAGGCCCCGATTGGCCACGTACGCCGCTTCGACCAGGATATTGGAGGGCAACTGTTGCTGGATGCCGAAGTTCCACTGATACGACCGAGGCGTCTTGGGATTCTGCATCCAGACGCTTAACGACTGGCCCAGAGACGTGCCTGCGCCGAGAGAATTCCCACTCGGCTTCACGAGTCCCTGCGGATAGGGGTTGCTCAACAGGTTATTAGGATTCAGTCCCCCATTCAGCGAAGTGCTCCAGCTTGTTGAAGAGCTGTAACCTGTGTTGGGCGCAAAGCCGACTGCATTGTTGCTCAGTTCCAGCGGAGCATAGACCATTCCGAATCCGCCGCGCACCACCGTGTTGCGCAACACAGTGTAGGCAAAACCGACGCGTGGATCGAACTGATCGGTGTTCCAGACATACACCTGCGAAGAGTTCCCATTCTGACCTGCGAAGACCAGGCCGCCCGTCAGGTTCGGAAAGGAAGGATTCGCAGCCGGGCTCGTTACCGTCGGGCTGAAGTAGTTGAGCTCATTATGACGATCGGTATACGGGCTCTCTTCCTCGTATCGAAGGCCCGCATTTAACGTCAGCTTGCTCGTCATTCGAAAGTTGTCCTGGACGTAACCTGCCGCGTACCAGTCTTTCATTTCGTTGCCTGAGCCAATTGGCATTGAACCGGAGTTCCCCGCACCCAGCAACATGCTGGCCATTGCATTGCCTGCACCCGCGGTGTTCGGATTCGGCCCTTGCGTTTGGGCCTGCGTAAAGCTGAAGGTCCCGGAGCTGGCTGCCACGGTAAAGAGATTGATCAGGTGCAGCCGCACGTCGGTTCCCGCGATGAGCGTGTGCCGCCCCAGAATCTTCGTGACCGACGTCAGCAGGCTATGCGAGTCATTTCCGTTCGATAAATAGCTTTGGCCGTTCGTGGCGGCATAGCTGGTGACGTTTACAGATGGAAACATGGGAATGGTTATCAGGCTTACAAATTGCGCCGGGAAACCAAGGCTCGCGTTATTGAAGCCGTAGCTCAATGTTTCGCGTGATTGGAACCATCTGGCATAACCGTAATCGATCGTCACAAAGACAGATGGGCTTACCGTAATTGTGTTGTCAAACGCGAATGACCAGTTGTGGAACAGCGTTGTGCCGACGGCGCCAGCTCCGCCGGTTGCGACGTTGCCGAAGGAGTTTGGCTGGGTAAGATTGGTCAGCGAGAAGCCGAACCTTCCGAAGAAGTGATAGTGGTCGTTCACATTCTGATCGATGCGCGCACTGCCTTCGTTCTGCCCGACCCGCAGCGGCGCGTCGCTGAGGAAGTTATTCACGATGCCCGGCTGGTTGGGCTGGGGGTAATAGCTCATAATTGCGTTCGCCACCGGATCGATCATTCCCGATGGAATCACGTTGCCCTGAAATGGGGCTCGGGTATATTGGGTTGGACTGGTGCCCGAGACAGCCGCGGTGGAGAATGGGTTATAGATTTGCTGGTTGGCGTTCGTGCACACGTTCGAGCTGTTGAAGCCGGCGCTGCAGAGAACACTGAAGTCGCCCGTCCTCTCCGACGCCGTCGGGACAGTTTCCAGGACCGGAGATCCCTGAATCCGGCCCGTTCCCTGGTAATCAAGGAAGAAGAACGTTCGGTCTTTCCCGTGATAGAGCTTTGGGAACACGACGGGACCGCCAAGCACGCCGCCGTACTGGTTCATGATGAAAGTTGGAATCTTTACTCCCTTGCTCTTGTCGATGTAGTCGTTCGCGTCAAGCACGGAGTTGCGGAGGAAATCAAAGGCTGTGCCGTGCAATTCATTGGTGCCCGATTTCGTCGTGACATTAATTACGCCGCCGCCGAAACGGCCGTATTCCGCTGAGAGATTGTCGCTTTCTACCTTGAACTCTTCCGTGTCGTCCACTGAAGGAATGGTCGTGATCTGATCGAAGAAACCGACGGTGCTGGGAACGCCATCGATCAGGATTTCATTGGCCTGCGACTGCCCGCCGTTGATGGAAAAGTCCGTGTCAAATACGCTGTTGACCGGGACGTCGCCAAATTGACCATACGCAGCCTGGTTAAAGGTGACACCAGGGGTTAACTGGATGAGGCGGAAAGAGCTCCGGCCGTTCAGCGGAAGACTGGTGACGGTTCGCGCGGGAATCACCTGGCCTATGGAGGAGGTGGCCGTGTCGAGCAGCGGTGGCGCTCCGGTTACGATCACGTTTTGCGAGACAGAACCAACCGTCAGCGCAATGTTGATCTCTGCAACCTGGGCTACCTGCAGAGTGATGCCGCTGCGCGTCGCTCCGGTGAAGCCTGTTTTGGATACGGTTAACTGATAACCGTCGGCGGGAGGCAACAGGGGGACAACGTAGTTGCCAGTGGAGTTGGACATAACGACAACTTTGATTCCCCGCGCAGCGTTTGTTACGGTTACTGTCGCTGCGGGAACCACAGCTCCACTACTGTCAGTAATCTGCCCGGTAAGTTGTGCAGTCTGTTGTTGCGCGCAGAGCAATGGCGCGAGCAGCGCCAGCGAGGCGGCAAGAAAAAAGCCGCTTTTCGCGGTAGATATGCGTTGGCATGCGTTCCTGATGAGTGATTGAAAAGCGCGCGAAGTAATGCGCGAGACGGAATTTCGAAACATGGCTCCTCCAAAGAATTTGACTGCAATCAACTGCAGAACTGGGCTAGGCAAGTTACTTGCAAGACTGGGGGCCCGTGTGACTGCGCGATGGGAGAAAGATGCCTACTAGAGCGTGTTTCAAAAATAGGCTGTGCCTCAAGACAGGTACTTATCTTTGAAGCGGTCAGGTTGTTGAACTCCCGTCATGAAGAAAGTTGTTCAAAGACGCGCGAGGGCTTCCTCTAATGCTGAACGCAATTTTTTGAAATGCATTCTGTGGATACTGCAAATGGAACCCGCATGGCATTTTCTGGGATGATCAAGGCACAGAGCGCGATCCATGCGACCCAAATATCGAGGTTCAGGGACGCGGCATCGCGACGCAACTTTCGCCACTATGTTGTTAGGAAGATCGAATGCGCGGGAATCAACAACAGCAACAACAGGACACCGGGCTGGGCGCCGGCGCACTCGGAAGAGTGCTGAATTGGGTGAGCGGATACTGTTGCATGACGTTATTAGGCTACATACAGAGAGAAATGTCAATAGAGTCTTATAGTCTGCGGTATGGTTATGATCTTTTGCCCGAGATGCCGATAGACGAGCCATTTCCATGCAGCACCGCGTGGTCCGTACTGGAAGAACAAGGAGAAGATACTCGAAGATTCCGGGAAACTGCGACGCTACCAACAATGTTGGAAGATCGAACCGGTCATCGCCTGGGTTGACCAATTCCGCCACGTATTGGCCCGTGACGAACATCTTTCCACCTACTCGGCTTTCTTTCATCGCGCTTGCCTCTGGATCACGCGAATGAAAAATGTTTTTGAAACACGCTCTATGTATTTCGTAGTGCGATTCCGCCCCACCAGGTTTGGCGCGGTAACGTACACGAGTTTCTTTGATGGGCGAGAGGTTAAACTCGCGTCAACTTCGTTGTCAAGGAAATATTTTGTTGTCAAAAGAGATGATCGAAAAAATGCCTGGTTACGACGGAATATGCGCAGATTTGCGGAGCTGTTTTGAGGACTGAGCCAGTTCCTATCGAATCGCACTTAAAATGCGAGCCTGAATGCGGTCCTCGATCGCGGCAATCCCGGTATGCTGAATGAGCGCGCCGCACACTTGATTCGGGTGTGATCGCCGGGGCCATATTCCTTTTCGGGAGACAGCCATACACGCTTCGCTTCTGCTTGTCCTGGCGATTGTTTTCGTTGCCACGGTGATCCGGTCGGCGTTTGGTTTTGGCGAAGCGCTGATCGCAGTGCCCTTGCTGGTGCTTTGCATGCCACTACGGGTTGCCGCGCCGCTGGCGGTGCTGCTTTCGATCGCGATTGCGGCGGTTGTAGTAGCGCAGGATTGGAGACAAATTCACCTGCGCAGCGCTGCCGGGCTGCTGGTGGCTACGGTTTTCGGGATTCCGCTCGGGTTGCTGGTGCTGACCAAAGCGCCTCAGGAACTGGTGAAGGCGGGACTAGGGATTTTGATCCTGCTGTTTGCGGTCTATTCGTTGACGGCGCGCGACGCGCTTCGACTGGAGCATGAGCATCGAGATGTGCTTCTGCTTTCAGGATTTCTGGCCGGCATTCTGGGTGGAGCGTATGGCATGAACGGGCCACCACTGGTGATCTACGGCTCGCTGCGGAGGTGGTCACCGCAGCACTTTCGCGCGACGCTGCAAGCTTATTTTTTGCCTGCCAGCATGTTGGGAATGATCGGCTACTGGAGCGCCGGGCTATGGACGCGCACGGTGACGCACGAATTCCTGCTTTCGGTGCCGGTTATGCTGCCAGCGGTGTTCCTGGGGCGGGCGATCAACCGTCGATTTTCGGGCGCTGCGTTCCTCCAATACGTGTATGGCGGGCTGATCGTGATCGGCGGGATTCTATTTACGGAGGCAGTCACGCATCATGTGTGATCGGATCATTTTTGGGAGTTGAACATAAGGGATAAAGTCCGCACCTTTCAAAAGTTCGGAACTGACCGACTACCCGTTATTGGGTAGTGGGTCAATTTGAATTCACCGCTTCTGATTATGGCCAGCAATTGAAATTTGAGTGACGAGAACCCGTAGATCGGGAGCAATCCTGAAAATGGCCTCACTGATAGGTCAATGAGTGCTAAGGCCCGAAGGCGTAATTGAGGACTCTTTGTAGAGCGCTAATACCAGAACTTCACTTTCGGCCATTGGGTTTCGAGGTTTTCATGCAGACCTCTGCAGATGAAAACCGGCCCACGCTCATATGGCTCCACATACGGATTTGCATCCTGCGTAAATTCCTCTACCGAGTCGAAGTTGGTTTCGAGCGTCCTGCGGCTTTCGCCAAACACGATCATCACGCTACCCGTATACGTGCGCGGTCCCCAGAAGAAGTAGTTCTGGTGACCGCTGATGGCCTCAGGCACATCCGGCCGGTACACGTTCACCGCGCTCGCGTCGCCATAGTTCTCCGTGTAGATCACGGCCTGTGCGCGCTCCGCCTGCGGCAGCGAGTACCAGGCAGCGGCCAGCATGTCCGCCTTCTGCCGCCAATCCAGCATGTCAGCGAAGTACTGCGGCAGCGCTGCCGTAGTTTCCGTCTCCAGCTTCGGCGGCTGCATATGGAACCGCTGCTGAAATGCAAGAATGCTTGCCGGTGGCAGTATCGGGAGAATGATTGGCAACAGAATCGCGATGAGTGCCGCATGCAACGCCATGTACGCCGGCGTCAGACCGCGCCGCAACCAGGCCTTGCGAAAGAAAAGATCCCAGGCGGTTGCGCCTGCGGCAAAATACAGCGGATAAATGGCCGCAAGGTAATAGTCCTTGGCGTGCAGAATCATCATCAGGGGCAGATAGAGCAAGTACGTTACACCCAGAAAGCGGAACGCTTTTGCTGCCCGGCTGAAGAGCAGCCAGAGAATGCCTCCCACCCACAACGGCGCCATTAGAGGACCGAAGACCAGCATCTGTTCCAGCACAAACGCGCTGGGACTCAGACGAACGTTCTTGCCGTTGATCTGATCGTTGTGCAGCAGCTCGAGCGTTGCCCAGTGGTGGTGCATCTCCCACAGCAGATTGGGCAGAATCAGCACGACCAGGAGCGCCAAGCCGATCGGGAACCATTTCGAAGCGAGTAATTTTCTCTGGCTGGTCATCAACAGCGCCGCAAGCAGACAGGTGAGGAAGAAAACCTCGTTCCACTTGTTTTCGAGGCCCAGGCCCGCCGCCACGCCCAGAAGCACCCACCACAACGCCACTGCACGGCCACTGCGAATGCCGCGATCAGCCAGCCGTGCCAGCTCGATTGTCGCCAGCGCCACCGTCATCCAGAGGAGCGGCTCAAAGGTGCTCGTCGAAAAGGTCGAACTGGTCCCCATCGCCATGGGCGCCAGCAGAATCCCCGTCATTGCCAGCGCTTGCGCCCAGCGCGACGCGCCCATCCGCCACGCCAGCAGCCCCGTCATCGCTACTTCCGCGGCGCCGGCCAGCGAGGCAAAGGTCCGGAACAAGGCCAGCGATCGCAGGCCGAAGAGCAACTCCGAAATGCGCGCGACCAAAGGAATAACGGGCGGCTGATCCACATACCCCCAGGCCAGATGCCGACCGCACACAATGAAATACAACTCATCACGAAAAATGCCGTACCCTGCGTGTTGGATCGTTATCTGGCCCAGCGTTGACAGAACATACTTCAGCAGGCCAAACCCTACCACCAGCCACACCGCGCTCTTCACCGATACCGCGGTAAATTCCTGCGGTTTCGCAATGCTCGTCTCAATCGTCACCCCAGTCCTGCCTCCATCCGGGTACAAATATACCGCCAACATCGATCACTACGCGTAGCTTAT
>JASIJX010000576.1 GCA_030049955.1 Acidobacteriaceae bacterium | reverse complement strand
TCTCACTTTTGCAACCTATGGCGTGGGCATGCTGGCTCTGTGCGGTGTCCCGATCTTCTTCTCCGGCTTCTGGAGCAAGGACGCAATTCTGGAGTCGGCGCACGGATGGCCGCTCTCGCAAGTTCCCTACTATCTGCTGGTATTTGGCGCGGTGCTGACCGCGTTCTACATGACGCGCCAAGTCAGCTACGCCTTCTTCGGCAAGTGGCGCGGGCATGGACACCCACACGAAAGCCCCAAGGTAATGACGACGCCGCTGGCGATCCTGGCTTTCTTCGCGATCGCGCTGGGCGCCATTGGAACGCCGGCATGGCCGTGGTTCCGGGCCTTCCTGAACAATCAGGCGGCCAATATCGACGCGCACGCATTTGCCGAGCCAGCCTGGCTGATGTTGCTGGCCAGCTCGTGTGTGATTGTCGCCGTGGGCATGGGCGTGGCGTGGTTGCTCTACGGCAACAAATCACCTGCGGCCGAGGAACCCGACGTCATTGAAAGCGCAGTCCCTGCGCTCTGGACGGGGCTCAGCAACCGCCTCTATGTTGACGAGTTTTATGGCGCGACGTTCATTGCCTTCTATCACTGGTGGGCGCGCGTGACCGACTTCTTCGATCGCCATGTGTGGGGCGGAATTGTAGCCGGCGTTGCGGCGCTGTTCCGGCTGTGGGCGCGGTTCAACCGCTTCTTCGATAACACGTGGATCAATGGCGGATTCGACAAGAGCTGTGAAGAGCTTGCTTCGGGCGGCGGCTTGCTGTCGCGCATGGAAAACGGGCGCGTGCAGATGTATCTGCGCATTCTTGCCGCAGGGATGATTGTGCTGGTGGCCGTGCTGTTTTGGAGCGTCCGGCCATGAACGAGATGACGACTGGGTTTGGACTGCTATCTTTCATTACTGTTTTACCTCTGATTGGCGCGGCAATTGCGCTGTTTGCCGGTAAGCATGCGCGCGCCGTTGCACTGCTTACGGCCCTGGCTTGCCTGGTGGTTTCGCTGGTGATCTGGCTGCACCTGCCGGCCGATGGATCGATTGGCCTGGTGGAGCGCGTGGCGTGGGTGCCGTCGCTGGGCATCGAGTATCACCTGGGCGTGGACGGGCTGGGTGCGCTGATGGTGGTGCTCTCGGCCATCGTTACGCTGATGAGCGTGGATGCGTCCAATCGCGTGCACCACTCGCCGAATCTCTACTTCGCGCTGGTGCTGATGCTCGAGTCGGGGTTGTTCGGCGCATTCACAGCACTGAATTTCTACCACTGGTTCATCTTCTGGGAACTGAGCTTGATTCCGGCGTTTTTCCTGATCAAGCTATGGGGAGGACCGAAACGCGGGCCGGCGGCGACACAGTTCTTCGTTTACACCATGGCGGGCTCGGTGGCACTGCTGCTGGCGTTTCTGGCAGTGTTCCTCTGCACCGGCTCGATGGATTTTATCCACCTTGCCGATCTGGCTCACTCGGGTGCGCTGGAGCAGGCCGTGACGGTGCACCTCGGCAAGCCGGTGATGATGTGGCTTGCGATTGGCGTGCTTGCCGGCTTCGCGGTGAAGACGCCGATGATTCCGTTTCACACCTGGCTGCCGGAAGCGTACTCCGAGGCGCCTTCACCGGTGACGATGCTGCTGACCGGCGCAATGTCGAAGATGGGCGTCTACGGTCTGCTGCGCATTGCGCTGCCGATCTTTGGGCCGCAGATTTACGAGATGCGGACACCGCTGCTGGTGCTGGCCGTGGCGACGGTGGTATTGGGCGCGTGGGCTGCCGCGGCGCAAAAGGATCTGAAGCGCATCTTCGCTTACTCGTCGGTGAACCACCTCGGCTACTGCCTGCTCGCCATTTTTGCGCTTGCGATTCCGGCGTATGGGGCGCAGCAGACCAGTCAGGCGGCGGCGCTTAATGGCGTGATCTTCCAGATGTTCAGTCACGGCATTACCGCGGGCGCGCTCTTCTGGTTCGTGAGCATTCTGCAGCTTCGCTCGGGCGGGCTGCGCGGCATCGACGACTTCGGCGGGCTGCGCAAGCCGGCGCCGGTACTGGCCGGGCTGATGGGGATTGCGTTGTTCAGCTCGCTCGGTCTGCCGGGGTTGAACGGCTTCGTTGGCGAGTTCCTGATCTTCCGCGGCGTGTTTCCGTTGTCCTGGGTCAGCGCCACGGTGTCAGTGCTTGGCTTGCTGATTACGGCGGCGGTGCTGCTGACCGTGATTCAAAAAGTGTTTACTGGTCCGGTGCCTGAGCGCTGGGCGAGCTTTCCTGATTTGCATTCGAGCGAGCGGCTGGCCCTGGCTCCCGTGCTGGGCCTGATGCTGGTGCTCGGCCTTGTGCCCCAGCTCATTGTGAGCACCGTGAACCCGACGGTGCAGAACCTGCTGGCGCACTGGAGATTTTAATGTTGGCTTGGACGATCTACATCTCCTTTGCTGGTGCGCTGATTTCGGCCCTGCTGCCGAAGAACAGGCCCGGCCTTTCGCGCTGGGTGGCGCTTATTGTGGCGCTCGCGGGGCTTGGCGTCGCCATCGCGGGCTACGCTGCCGGTTTCACGCAGGGACACACGGTTCTCGTCGATGCTCTGTGGGTGCCTTCGATGGGCGTCCACTATCTGCTGGCAGCGGACGGCATCAGCCGCGTGCTGGTGTTGCTGACCGGGCTGGCATCGGTCGCCGGCGTGCTCTTCAGCTGGAACATCGATCTGCGCACCAACCAGTTCTTCGCGTTTTATCTGGCGCTGATTGGCGGCGTCTACGGCGTCTTTCTCAGCTTTGATCTCTTCCTGCTCTTCGTCTTTTACGAGATCGCGATCGTGCCGAAGTATTTCCTGATCGCAATCTGGGGCTCGACGCGGCGCGAGTACGGAGCGATGAAGCTGGCGCTCTACTCGTTCGTGGGCTCAGCGATGGTGCTGATCGGGCTGCTTGCTTCCTACGCTGCCTCCGGTTCGCACTCGACCACGCTGGCTGCGCTCGCGCATGCGGGGCTGCCGGTGAGCTTCCAGATGTGGTGCTTCCCGCTGGTGTTCGTGGGCTTTGCGATTCTTGCAGGCATGTGGCCGTTCCACACCTGGGCGCCGACGGGCCACGTGGCTGCTCCGACGGCTGCATCGATGCTGCTGGCCGGCGTGGTGATGAAGCTGGGCGCCTACGGCTGCCTGCGCGTTGCAATTGCACTCTATCCGCACGGGCTCGATCCGTGGGGATTCACCGTGCTGGGGCTGGGCTCGTGGCGCGATGTGTTCGCGCTGCTGGCGGTGATCGGCATTGTGTACGGCGCGCTGGTGGCGCTGGC
>JASIJX010000575.1 GCA_030049955.1 Acidobacteriaceae bacterium | reverse complement strand
ACAACAGCGTCAGGCCGCGCCTGATGGTGTTTTTACAGGCTCGAAAACGGCCGGTTATCCACGGGCCTCTCCGTCGAATTCCGGCGTTGCTCATGCGACAATGGAATTAGCCGCGATGAGTGTCCCTTCCGCAGCCGTCCCTACGCCAGTCGACGTCAATCCGCAGTTGCTTGCCCAGCACGGCATCACTGCGGACGAGTACCAGCGCATTCTTAAGGCGCTGGGGCGCGTGCCTTCCATCACAGAACTCGGCATTTACAGCGTGATGTGGAGCGAACACTGCTCGTACAAGTCCAGCCGCGTGCACCTGAAGCGCCTGCCGACCAAGAGCGACCGAGTTGTGCAGGGGCCCGGTGAGAACGCCGGCATCATCGACGTCGGCGATGGATGGGCCTGCGCCTTCAAGATCGAGTCGCACAACCATCCCAGTTACATCGAGCCGTTCCAGGGCGCAGCTACCGGCGTGGGCGGTATCCTCCGCGACATCTTCACGATGGGTGCGCGGCCGCTGGCGGTCATGGATTCGCTCCGCTTTGGCGCGATTGAAGAGCAGTCTGGTCAATCTGCGGAAGAGCGGACCTTGACGAACCGTAATCACGCCATCGTCGAAGGCGTGGTGAGCGGCATCGCCGGATACGGCAACTGCTTCGGCGTGCCCAACCTCGGCGGCGAGACAAAATTCGAGCCTTGCTACAGTGGCAACCCACTGGTGAACGCATTTGCACTCGGACTTGTTCGCAAGGATGAAATCTTCTACGCCAAGGCCAGCGGCACCGGGAATCCCGTGATCTACGTGGGCGCCAAGACCGGCCGCGACGGCATTCACGGCGCCACCATGGCGAGCGAAGAATTCAAAGAAGGGTCGGAGCAGAAGCGGCCCAACGTGCAGGTAGGCGACCCGTTCATGGAGAAACTGCTGCTCGAAGCCTGCCTTGAAGCCATGAAGACCGGCGCCATCGTCGGCATCCAGGACATGGGCGCCGCCGGCCTTACCTGTTCCACCTGCGAGATGGGTGCGCGAGGCGGTGTTGGCCTCGACGTGGAGCTCGATCTCATTCCACAACGCGAAACCGGCATGTCGGCTTATGAAATCATGCTCTCCGAAAGCCAGGAGCGCATGCTGCTCGTCGCGGAAAAGGGCCGGGAGAATGAGGTGCTGCAAGTCTTCGCGAAATGGGGACTCGACGCGGTGATTGCCGGCGCCGTTCGCCCTGAGCCGCGGCTGCGCATCCGCCATCACGGCGTGCTGGTCGCCGACATTCCCAACGAATCGCTCACCGATGATGCGCCGCTGTATCACCGGCCGGTCGGCGAGTGGAACTCGCCGTTCCCCTATGACCCGCCGGAGAAGATCGCCGCAGCCCTGGGCGCGGAACGAGACTTCACCGCAGACCTGAAACATCTCCTCGCTGCGGAGAATATCTCCTCCAAGCGCTGGATTCACCAACAGTACGATTCGATGGTGCAAACCAACACCGTGCAGGGTCCCGGTGGCGAAGCCGGCGTGATGCGCATCAAAGGAACGGGTAAAGCCGGCGCCGGCGCGGCAGGACATGAGCGCGGCCTTGCCATGGCGCTCGACGGCAACGGCCGCTGGTGTTCGCTCGATCCCAAACTGGGCGCCATGCACGCCGTAGCCGAGGCTGCGCGGAAAGTGGCCTGCACCGGCGCAACGCCCGTGGCCGCCACCAACTGCCTAAACTTCGGAAATCCTGAAAAGCCCGAGATTATGGCACAGCTTTCGGCTGCCATTGACGGCATCGCCCAGGCCTGCACCGCGCTCGGCACGCCCATCACCGGCGGCAATGTTTCGCTCTATAACGAAACCCGAGGCGAAGGCATTTATCCCACGCCGGTGCTCGGCATCGTGGGCATTCTCGATGACGTGACTAAAGCCGTGCCCGCGCATTTTCAAAAGGCCGGTGATGCCATCGTGCTGCTGTGGCCCATTCCGCGCGAAACGCCCGAGCCCAACCGTCCGGTTCCTCCGCCGCAGGGCCACGTGCCCGGCCACGAGAGCTTTGCGCCCGTAGTTCTGGGCGACCGGCCCGAGGTCGTCTCCGACGCCATCGATGAAGATGACCAGGAAGTAGAAGCCGAAGTGGCTGCCTTCGGATCGAGCGAGTACGCGAAGGCCGTTCTGGGCGGCGTGTGGGGCAAGCCGCCATCCCTTGACCTTGCAGCCGAAGCTGACCTGCATCGCCTGCTCGCCACGCTCGCTGAGCGTGAGTTGGTTCATTCGGCGCGCGACATCTCCGACGGCGGCATCGCTGTAGCGCTCGCACAATCCACATTTGAAAACGGCATCGGCGCCAGCGTAGAGCAGGACCAGTCGCTGCTCGCGCATCCACTGTTCGGTTTATTCGCCGAGCCTGCGTCGACAGTAATCGCCACCGCACAACCGGAAAAATTTCGGGAGATTGAGTCGCTCGCGGCCGAGCACAGATTCTTTGCCGCAACCATTGGCGCCACTGGCGGAGACCGGCTGCGAATTACCGTCGATCGCGAAACCTTCATCTCGGCGACAATTGACGACCTGCGCAGGCCCTGGGCCAAAGCGCTTGAAGCAAACCTGCACGGCGAGGTGGCAGCATGAGCCGGCTGCTGTATCAGGGCGTCGAAGGCGCAGCAGATCGCACGCAGGAACTCCGCACCGGCGGTCAATCGGCCTGTCTGATTCCCGATCCCTGTTCCCTGTTCCCTGCTTTTGACAAGCTCCACGAAGAGTGCGGCGTGATGGCCATTCACGGCCACCCAGAAGCCGCGCGCCAGGCCTATCTCGGTCTCTACGCGCTCCAGCATCGCGGGCAGGAGTCGGCCGGCATTGCCACTGCCGACGGAATACGGCTCGCGAACATCAAGGGCATGGGGCTGGTCTCAGAGATCTTCACCGAAGACGTTCTGGCCAAGCTACCCGGCTCCATGGCCATCGGCCACACACGCTACTCCACCACCGGCGACTCAGCGCTGCTTAATGCGCAGCCCATCCGCGTGGAATCGACCAAGGGCCTCATCGCCATTGCGCACAACGGCAATCTGGTCAACCTTGGCAACCTGCGGATGAAGCTCGAGCGCGAAGGCGCGTACTTTCAAACCACCTCGGATTCCGAGATCATCGTGCAGCTCATCGCGCACTCGCATGCTAGTTCGCTGGTCGATGCGATCGCCGACTCGCTCGCGCAGGTCGAAGGCGCCTTTTCGATCGTCATGATGACCCGCGACCGCATCTTCGCGGCGCGCGATCCGCGCGGTTTCCGCCCGCTCTCGATGGGCCGAATCAAAAATCCCGGCGCACCCGACACCATCATCTTCGCCAGTGAAACCTGCGCCTTTGATCTGCTGCGCGCCGAGTACATTCGCGATGTGCTGCCCGGCGAGCTGGTAATGGTCACCGATGACGGCGTAACCAGCCGCCAGTACGCAAGCGGCGTTCCGCAAGCAAGCTGCATCTTCGAGCACGTTTATTTCTCGCGGCCGGATTCGCGCGTCTTCGGCCGCTGGGTGCAAGAGTCGCGTGACCGCATGGGCCGCCAGCTTGCGCGCGAATCGGGCGTTCCTGCCGATGTTGTGGTCCCCGTGCCCGACTCCGGCGTCACCGCAGCGCTGGGCTACGCCGAGGAAGCACACATTCCCTTCCGCCTTGGCCTCATCCGCAATCACTACGTCGGCCGCACCTTCATCCAGCCCGAGCAGCGCGTGCGCGACTTCGGCGTGCGCCTCAAGCTCAACCCCGTGCGCAATCTGCTCGAGGGCAAGCGCGTGGTGCTGATCGACGACTCGATCATCCGCGGGACGACAAGCAGAAAAATCGTCCGCATGGTGCGCGGCGCCGGAGCTAAGGAAGTCCACCTTCGCATCAGTTGTCCGCCCACCGTTTCGCCGTGCTTTTACGGCGTCGACACGCCCTCCAAGCGCGACCTGATCGCCGCCAATCATTCGATCGAGGAGATTCGCCAGTTCATTGAAGCCGATTCGCTGGCCTATCTCTCGCTCGAAGGATTGCTGGCCTCCTGCGACGGCGGCGAAGGCAATCATTTTTGCGTGGCCTGTTACACGGGCAACTACCCCACGCAATGGATCGACGTGGACGAAATCCTCCCCGCCGGCGCTGCGCTGTAAATTGCCTGCAAAGATTGCGCCGTCATGAACGCAGAGTAAAGCGGCCTCAAGCTGCAGCCGCGCCTGTGGAAAAGCCTCCCTTCCCCCTTGACAAGCAAAAAACGTGTGCTACATTGCGGGTTACATTCATAACCTGCAGATTTCCGGGCCTCGGGGGATTTCCTGCTGAAGACAATCAAGCACTGCAGCTTCCAGGCGTGTTCTGACGGAAGCCAGCAGCGGCATGTGTCTCTACTGCAGAAACCGCCTGGGTCGACGTGCGTCGAGCGGTATTGTCCTCTGCGGCCTGTATCCGCAGTTAAGCCCGCGCCGGATTTTGCAGATCTCTAACCGGGACACTTCGGGCTCCCATTTCAATCACTCCATCGCGCCCTCAAGGACGAATTGCGGAGTTGCGCCGGTAGAGGCAAGGAGGAATGTATGAAGAACCGGCATTCACTGCACCGTCTTCTGCTAGAAAACGGGATTCGCGCAGCCATCAAAGCCGCCGACACCATTCGACGCGCTACTCCAGTGGTGCTGCTTTGCGTTGCCATGCTAAGTCTGGGCGCCGTGTATCTGGCCACAACCACATTGGCGGACTCCGGTCTATGGAAGAACTGGACCCGGGTGTTTGGCCATACGGCACCTCGCCTGGGAACCAATTTCAGTACGCCCGCCCGGACCCAGACAAGCGGCAATAGCAATTCTGCGTATACTCTGACTGCCTTCGACGCGCCGGGCGCGGGCACGGGAGAGCTTGAGGGAACCGTCGCCTTGGAAATTAACGCATCCGGCGAAATTACAGGCGTCTACTCGAACGCGATCGGGGTTGTGCACGGCTTTATCCGCGCCGCTGACGGCGCATTCACAACCTTCGACGCCCCCGATGCCGGCTCGACGCCGCCGGGAATTGAGGGAACCATCCCCATCGCCATCGACACGGCTGGCGACGTTGTCGGAACCTATATCGATTCCAACCATGCCTATCACGGGTTCGTGCGCCTGGCTAGCGATGGCACGATCACGGAGTTCGACGCGACAGGAGCGCCTACGACGGTTGCGAATCGCGGCACCACGGTGACCGGAATCAACGATGCCGGTCAAGTCGTGGGCCTCTATACGACCGGCAGCTACGATACATCTTCGACCTATTACGGGTTTGTGCGCTCCGCCGACGGTGCCTTCACAACGTTGACTGAACCCGATGCCGGCTCCAGCGAAAACGCAAACGGAAACAAGCAGGGCACCGCAGCGATGGCCATCAACGCCTCGGGCGAAATCGCAGGCTTTTATATCGATTCAAGCAACAACCAGCATGGATTCGTTCTCTCCGCCAGCGGAGTCTATACCTCGTTTGATCCGCCCGGCTCGACGTCGTCCGGCAAAAACAACGTCGTGAGCGGCACCACGCCGTTAAGCATCGATGCGGCAGGAGACGTGACGGGATTCTACACAGACACGAACCTCGTGCGCCACGGGTTTGTGCGAACTGCCGCCGGCGTCATCACCAGTTTTGATGCTCCGGGCGCCGCAGCCAACACAGGCATCGTTACTGGAACGGCCCCGTTCAGCATCGATCCGGGCGGCAATTACATCTCCGGGATTTATACAGACGCGACCGGGCTTGGGCATGGCTTCGTTTACTCCCAGCCACTTACCGGCGCCGGCACATTCACTACCTTCGACGCCCCCGGCGCAGCGCTGATCTCCGGGGCCCCTCTCTCGGGAACCAGCGGCTTCAGCGTCAACTCCTCTGGCATGCTCTCCGGCGAGTATTCCGATAGCAACGGAGTTCTGCATGGCCTGTTGCTCTCGCTCGCGCCCATCGCACCTGCGCTCACTTCGCCCGCGCCGGGGAGCACGCTCTCGAGCGGCAGCATAACTTTTCAGTGGACGCCGGGAACAGTCGGAGCAACCGCTTACCAGCTTCGGATCGGCACTGAAGGCGTAGGCGCCGACAATCTGTACTTCAGCGGCACAGTCACCGGCACGCAGGTGACAGCGCCGAATATCCCGGCCTACGGCGTAACCGTCTACGTGCGGCTCTATTACTACGCAGGCGGCACTTGGACGCCGATTGACTATACCTACACCGAATCCGGTTCACCGACGCCGCCCTCCCTGATCTCACCCGCGCCCGGTTCCACGCTCACCAGCGCCACCGGCAACACCTTCTGCTGGAACCCGGGAGACGGCCCGGCGCTGTTCGTACTGTATCTGGGAACAACCGTGGGCGCATCAGACGTCTACTCCAGTCCTTCAGCCACAGCCGCCACCTGCGTTGGCAATATTACCGTGCCAGCCAATGCGCAAACTCTCTATGCATCGCTGAATTATGAGCTCAGCGGCCGCTGGTACTCAGTCAGATCCACCTACGTGGATCCGGGCACGCCAGAACCGCCATCTCTAACCACGCCCACGCCGGATTCGACGCTGGGAACCACGAACATTGCCTTCACCTGGAACCCGGGCCTGGGCAACGACTCATACCAGTTGATCCTCGGGACCTGGGGCCCGGGCGCTTCGGATCTCTATGCCAGCGGCGAGACTACGGCGACGCAGGTAACGGTGCCCAGTATCCCGCCGTACGGCGTGATCGTATACGCGACCCTCTACTACCGGCATTTGGGCGTATGGACGGGGCTCAACTATACGTACATGGAATCGGGGTCGTCCACGCCGCCTTCGTTCACCTCGCCGACGCCGGGCTCCACGCTCACCAGCGCCATCAACAATTTCTGCTGGAACCCTGGCCACGGCCCTGCGCTCTTCCAGCTGCATTTGGGAACGACAAAAGGCGGGTCCGACGTCTATAACGCCACTACCCTCACGCCTGCGACCTGTGTTAACAACATCACCGTGCCCACGAACGGCGCGCCGCTTTACGCCACGCTTGACTACGCACTGAGCGGCCGCTATTACCACATTTCTGCCACGTACACGGAGCCGTAACGATTCAAAACCGGAACCGCGCGCCCAATTGCACCTGCCGCTCGCGGTAAAAATTCGTTCCATCGATGCTGAGAGCCTGGCCGAAGGCGGGGATCAGCGGAGTTGTCACTATGGTCGTGCCTGACTGGCAGCTCGCGCCGCCAGTGGTGTCGTTGACCGTCAGATAGCATAACGTTGGCAATGTGCCGGTCGAGCCTCCTGACTCAATGGAGTAGCCAGTAGTGTCGATCTCCGTCACATTCTGGTGATTGAACAAATTGAAGCTTTCGGCCATCAACTCAAGCTCGTGCGTTTCTCCCACGGAAAAGCTCTTGCCCAGCCGGACATCGGCCTTCCATGTGCCGGGATAACGAAAAGTATTACGCCCCACGCCGTACACGCGGTTGTCGCCGCCAGAGCCGTTCATGCCTGGCCCCAGGCCGATGATGCTGGGGTCGCCGAAATCATCGAACTCCTCGGGGATCGACCCCGAAGTGCGCATCGTATACGGCAGCCCGCTGTGGAACTGGCCCACGCCGGAAAGCATCCAGCCATTGGCAATGCCGCCGGCCCAGTTGCGGACCCTCCACCGCGGCTCGTACATAAGCATCGCCGCGGCCGAGTGGCGAACGTCCAGATCGCTCGTCCCATACTCCTCGTCGAAGTGCGCGGGGTCGAGCACGTCGCTGCCGGCCACCGTAGTGCTCTCGTTCGGATTCCAGTCCATGGCGTGCGCATACGTATAGTGCGCGAAAAGCGTCATCCCACGGCGGCCGTAGCGCGTGACGCGCAGCATCGCCGCCTCATACGTCGAATTCGCCCGGCTCATGATCTGCGTGATCTGCTGGTAGTCCGGATTCAGCCGGCCGCACTGGCCCGCAACAGTCAGCAGCGAAGTGGCCGCGCAGCTTGTCGAGGGCCACAGCGCGTAAAACGGCACTGTGATCGTCTGTGACTTGATCGGCCCCAGTCCCGTGGGATCTTTCACTGCGTAGGTAATGGTGCCGGGATTCACCGCCGGGTCGATATTGGTGTCGATTGAAACCGGCAGCCGGCGGCCCAAGCTGAGCATGGCGCTGCCCGTCAGCTCCACGCGGCCAGGCAGCGCCTGCTCCACGGAGGCTATGGCCTGGTGAACCTCGGGATTGCGGAAGTTGGGCGCGTACTCCACGGCGCCAGGCGTGACTACGCTGCCCGGCTGCCCGGTGAGCACAGTGGGAAACGGCGGAGCTGCGCTGGTTTCGGTGCTGGGGTTGAGGCCGTCGGTCGGACGGATGAAGAAAGAAAGATCGCCCTTGAGCGAGCCGGTCTGTGAAATTGCCGTCTGCACCGTCGCGTTCTCCGTGCGCCCGTAGTACATGCCATAGCCCAGCCGCAGCACCGGCCAACGGCCGCGGTTGCCAAGCGCAAGGCTCACGCGCGGCCCCCACTCGTTGCCCAAATCCGGCAGCCGCTCGGTCAACGGCAGCTCGGGATTGTCCACCAGTTTCATCGGCGGCGGCAACTGCTCGCGATCCCAGCGCAGCGCGGCCGAAGCCACTGCAAACCTGCCGAGCTGCCATTGCGCCGTCGTATAGCCGGACCAGTCGTTGGTGCTCAACTGCCAGAAGTTCGGCCCGATGGTCTGCGAGTAGTACGAGTAACACGGCAGCGCGCCAAAGCTCTTTCCAGTTGTGTTGCAGTTGTGCGGGTTCTGGAAGTTCAGCAGGTTCGCCGCGCCGAAGCGCTCGAATGCCGAAGCATCGGAGATGAAGTTCTGCAGCCCGGAGTAGTAGTAGGTTCCTGTCTGGTTGCGCAACAGCGTGATCGCGTCGGTGTTATGGTCGAGTTCCACGCCGGCTTTTACCATCAGCCGTCCGTGCACCCAGTCGAGCATCTCCTGGCCATGCATCATGCGCTCGTCAGGGTAGCTGCCCTGGCCAAATCGCGCAGGGTTGCCAATGGTGAACCCATAGCTCGAGTCGACTACAATCTGCGGCAACTGGCCGTAGCTGTTGCCGTTGAGGAATGTCTGTTCGAAGGCAGACGGCGCATCGGGCCGCGCGGAAAGAATCTCGCGCCCGCCTGAGCCCTGCGTCACGGCCAGCAGATTCGGCGTAATAAACGCCTCCCAGCGCGCGAGCAGCCATTGCTGGCTGGCCTCACTGGACCCGAAACTATGGCTCCCATAGTTCTCTGAAACCCGCGTCAGCCCGCCGCCCGGCGAGTTCCAGGCTGCGCCAATGCCCTCGAGCGTAAAGCGGTGCCGCTCGGCGGCCTGCCAGTCAAGCCGTGCAAAGCCCACCCACTGCGCGGCTGTGCGCGGCGCAGGCCCCAGCAACCCCGCAAGCTGCTCCAATCCGGCCGAAGCCACGCCCGCGCGGGGAATGCCCATGTAATCGTCGTAAGCCTGGTTTTGGCTCTCGCCGAGCTGCGCGCTCAGCAACGTCACCTGTGCGCTGGTCGGCTCAACAGGCGCAAACAGCTCATCGAACTCTCTTACCGAAGCCACGCCGGGGTCGTTGCGATGATTGCCGTCGAGCGCGGCGAACCAGAACAGCTTGTTGCGCCGGATGCGGCTGCCTGCGCCAAAGCCCCACGTCATCTCATGATCGGGCGGCGTAAAGGGCACGGCGGCGAACGTGGGCGCTGCAGCCGTTCCCGTGTTCTGCACCCACTGCGTAAATGGGTTCTTCGCGCCCCAGGTGTTCTGCCGGTCGAAGATGAATCCCTGCCCGTGCAGCGTGTCGCCGCCGCTCTCCGTTTCCACGCCTGTGCGCCCGCCCTCCGCGTGCGCGCCCTCGGCTTCAGCGTTGCCGGCAACAATCTCCACCTCGCGGATGGCCGCTTCACTCACCATCGCGCCGTGTCCACCGCTCCAGCCCGGATTCGAGCCCTGATTCGAAACGTGATCCTCGGGCGATTGCGCAGCGGGATCCTGCGCCGACAGGCCCGCCGCGGAGCCGCCGAAGGCAAGGCGAATGCTTGCGCCGTCGATCGTTGTGTCCGCAGGTTCCTGGCCCGCGCCGCGAAATGACACTTGCGTAGAAGCCGGTGCGGCGGCAGCCGCGGGCGTATCGAGAAAAAGCTGCTGCCATCGCCGGCCGCTCGCCGGCAGCGACTGCAACTGCTCACCGGTGATTGTGGTGCTCCCAGCCTCAGCCGCCGGAGTGACCGCTGCCGCAGCCGCTTCCGCGTTGTTTGCCTGCGGTAAGCCGGCAACTGCAGCAACAACGCTGCGAACAAGATTCGGCGCCGAAGCCGCTGGCGCAGTTACTGCGCTCAGTGAGGAATGAAGACCGGCGGAAGGCTGCGCCGGAATGTGAACCGCGGCAATTTGCTCGGCCGGCGACCGAACCGGCGTCAGCGCAGCAGGAATCTCGACCGGCGTCACCGCCAGAGCAACCGGCGCCTGCAAACTGCGGCTCGCCAGCGGCTGGCGATGCAATGGCTCGACCTGAATCTCAGCGTCGGCGCCGGTATCGACCACACCGGTATTCACTTCGCCCGCATGATTCTCGACCCGAGGCACAATTGCAGCCGGCGCAACTGCAACTTCCAGTCCCGGCCCGGTCGACTCTCGATCCTCACCCGGCGGCAGCGGATTGGCGGCAAGCTGCGTCCCCGGGACGGGCAGCGT
>JASIJX010000574.1 GCA_030049955.1 Acidobacteriaceae bacterium | reverse complement strand
AATGTTATGACGGCGAGCCGCGAAGAGCTGGAGCGTGTGGAGGAAGTTGGTCCGCGGATCTCCGAAGCGATCGTCGATTTCTTCGCGCGGCCGGCGAACCGTGCCCTGGTCGAGGCGTTGAAAGATGCGGGCGTGGAGATGACGGCCGAAAAAAAGCGGCGGTCGAGCGAGCTTGCGGGGCTCACATTTGTGCTCACCGGCACGCTGCCTAACCTCACGCGCGACGAAGCAAAGCAGAGGATTGAGACTGCCGGCGGCAAGGTGGCCGGCTCGGTGAGCAAAAAGACAAACTACGTGGTGGCCGGCGAAGAAGCCGGCTCGAAGCTCGACAAGGCGCGCGAGCTTAAAGTGCCGGTGATTGACGAGACTGGGCTGCTGGCGATGCTGGAGAAGTAGCGCCGCGGCGCGCGGATGCTGCGGTCAGAAGGTGTGGCGAAATAGCCGCGGATGCCAGAAAAAGATCGAACCACATAGTTGCCTCCGGTAAGTTGAAGTCAAGGGTGCCCCACCCTCGTGGCGATTTTGTTTTTGCCGCTGGCGTGGGTGGTCATCATGCTTGCGAAAGACGGCGCGTCGTAACCTCGGAACGAACATCGGCGGGGCGCAGGCTGCGTTCGCGCTCGCGTTCCCAGGCCTCTGCGCGCCAATGGTGGCTGGCGTAACGTGGCGGCTCGACCGGCACCGGTGACGGAAGATGGTCCGCGTGAGCCGCAGAGGCAGCGGCGCGGTCAGGCATTGCCACCACGCCCGCGGCCGGCCGCAGGGGCAGCCGCGGTCCAGACAGTGGTCCAAGCAGCGGTCCAGGCAGTTGAATCTCCGTCTCCGCGGGCGCAATCAGCCGCGCGGAAGATTCGCCTTCGACGTCTCCGACAGTATTCTCGACAATCGCATGGTCGTGCGCGGCCGGAAAATTCTGCGCGACTGGATGTGCAACCGGATACGCAACTGGCCGCGCGGATATAGACGGCTGCGCCGCTACTCGATCGCGGCCACGCATGCTATCCTGCGCGCTTGCCGCCCCGCGGCGTTCAACTGCGGGCAGCGGCTCCGTTTCCATTTCATCGGCTGCTGCCTGCGGGCGCACGGCGCTTTTTTCCCCAATCACGCGAGCCATAAAATCGTCGGCTAGCTTGTGCAGGCAGGCCTGGCCGCACAGGTGCTTCGAATCCGCCTTCAGGCGATTGCGCGAGCTCCACCCGCTCACGCGCAGTTCTCCGGCCTGTTCGTAGGCCACGAACCAGTGGTTGGTCTGCTTCTTCTCCGCCCCGCAGATATCGCACGATATAGCCTGCCGGATCACCGAAACTCCCTTCACCTCGTGTAGCCGTTCCGCGACCGAAAAAATGGGCGCTGCTCATTCCCGAGTCCGGCGCTCGGCGCTGCCTGACAAAGGGAAAAGCTTCCGGAACGCTGTCTCTTTAGTTCATCGCGCGGAAGTGCCAATGAGGTGAGCCCGGGAACAAAGGAATCCGGGGAGATGCCAAATCGGAACCGGAGTGATTGGAGAGTTTGAAAACGGGAACCGGCGGAATTTATTGATCGCGCGTCTGGCGCACCGCGCGGGGCGAAGGCGGAACGTTGTTCGGGTCTGGGCTGCCGAGCTGCAGCTTCGCCGGTCCGGCGAGACGCGCGCAGCGCAGGTCGCGCAGGATCTCGGCCTTTTCGCGTGCATACTGTCCGGCCAGTCGCGACAGCGCGAAAGCGATGATGTCACTGTGGTGCAGGTCAGCCATTGAAGGGTCGCGGCGCATGTTCAGCCACAGCCGGTGCACAAGCTGCACGTCATCGGGGCTGAGCGTGGGCGCATGCGGCCCAATGTAGAACACCTTCACTTCGCAATTGGGGGCCACCACGCAGAAGTTGAACTGCCGCTTGGGCTCGGGCAGCGCTTCCCAGGCCTGGCCCATGTGGAAGGCCTGCTCCTCGGGGCTCATGGAGCTGGAGATGCCTGAGACCACCGACTCCACTTCAAGCGAATTGGCCGTTTGCACCAGCGCCGCAAACACGTCGCCCGCGGGCACGACCAGCAGCGAAACTCTTTTGCCGAAACTCTCCGCAACGGAAACCGCTTTGGTGAAGACAGTCTGCTCGTGCTCGCTGAAGCTCTGCTGGTCGGCGTTCAGATACTCCGGCCCGCCTACGCCCATCAACCGCACGCTCACCACTACTATGTCACGCTCTTCCGTGCTGGTGCGGCCGAGCACCCACTTCAGTGCCACCGGGTTTTCGGGGTCGCGCATGGTTACAATCACGCCGCCCGGCCGGATGGCCACCGACTCGCGGCTGATCGTCTCCTGGTGCTCGAGCTGGAAGTGGTCCTTCATCGCCTTGGCGGTCTGCTCGTGCCGTCGCTGGTTTACGCGCTCGGAGATGGTGAAGATCACGAAGAAGGCAATCGCGAAGGCCACACCGCTGATGGTCGCTACGGACTTGGTAAACAGGTTGACGGTGGCTGTGGTGAGCAGCACCAGAAACACCGATAGCAGGCCGATAGGGATTTCGGTCTTGCCGATGCGCAGATTCGGCGGAACCTTCCAGCCGCGCTCGCCTTTGTACTTCCAGCGCAGTACCAGGATCGACAGGCTGTTGAAGGTGAACGACCAGATGACTCCGAAGGCATACGCCTCGCCCAACATGATGACGTTGCCGCGGCTGGCGATGATGGTGAACATCTGCAGGACGAACACCAGGTTGACGATGCGGTAGCTGGTGCCGTAGCGGGAGTGCGGGCGCCGGAACCAGTCGGTGAGCACGCCATCCTCGGCCACGCGCATCAGCACGCCCGTCGAGCCGATGATGGAGGTGTTGATGGCGCCCGAAAGAATGAGGAAACCCACCACCACCACGAAGATCCGGAAGCCGATACGCAGCCACAGCGCCCCGACCATGTACATCGCCAGGCCTGCAATCAGATTGTCCTGGTAGATGTGGGTGCGCTGGAAGGTGGGGATGAGCATGCCAGCCAGCAGCGTGGCGCCACCGGTGAAGATGAGGCTGTAGATGGCGATGACGATGGCTGCGCGCTTCAGGTTTTTGAGCTTGGGATGCTGAATCTCGCGGTTCACCTGGGCCAGCGTTTCCTCACCGCTCATGGCAAGAATCGAGTGGCCGAAGGCCATCATGATGCCGAACAGGCCGAAGATCGGCAGGCTGGTGCCTCTAAGGAAACCGAGCGCATCATGGCTGAAGTGCAAATGCGACGGGATGGGTGAAGGCGGCAAATGCGCGCCGGTCGCGAACACCGAATAACAACCCCACACCAGCAATATGATCACCATCACGGTGGTGATCTGCATCACGCGCAGCGCCTTGTCGCTGGACTCCTCGATGCCCTTGATGTTCATCCACCAGTAATAGATCGTCACCAGCGCGGCGAACAGAGCCGAGGTGTAATCCATGTTGAACTGGAAGGGCTGGCCGTGCGTGTTCATCAGCGCCGGGGGCAGCCAGTGGCTCTGGTTGGCCACCTGCAGCAGCTCGTTCATCAGGCCCGTAATGTACTGGCCCGCAGATACGCCCGAGATCGGCCCCGTGAGAATGTAGTCAAACATCAGCGCCGAGACACTGAGCTTGGCGAAACCGCCGCCGAGGGCCTCCTTTACCACGCGGTAAACGCCGCCGCGTGTGAACATGGAGCAGCTCTCCACGTACACCGCGCGCACCGCAAAGCTGAACAGCATGATGCCAAGGATGAACCAGGGAGCGGCCGCGCCGATCGCCTGCTCGGCGATGCCGCCGGCATAGAAAGCTGACGAGCCCAGGTCATTAAGGACGATGGCCGCGGCCCGCCAGAAGGAGATGAAGGTGAGCATGACCGAGGAGGCCACGATGAGGCGGACACGGTCACTGGGCGGGGCAACGGTCGTTCGGGAAGAGGCCATCTTTTAGGTGCCGGTGCGGCTGCCGGCGGCTTACAGTAAAAAACGGGCGCGCTACTACCCCCGACGCCCTTGGCTGAGTCTATTGCCGTTTTCGATCAGTGTCAAACGGAAACATCGGGACGCTTGCAAGCAATTGAAAATATGGTACTTCTAGTCTTCACCAAAAAGCTCTCCAGCATCCTCGAAGAAACTGATGATGACCACGATCGCCGACCCTGCCAGGCCGGCAAAAAACAGCACCTCGAACAGACGCATTAGCAAGATAGCAACTAACATGGCCTGATTGTACCCCTCTTCGCGGAGTGGGGCTACGAAAGCGCAGGGATCAGCTGTGCCGCCTACCTGGTGCGATACACTCGGCCCTGTATGCAACGCTCGGCAATTAGAGAAGCCGCCGGTCCAAACTTGCTTCGTCCGAACTCGCATCTAGTTCGCCGGCTATGGAAGCCGGCTGCTGCAGCCGTTGTTTCCGCCGCGCTGCTCGAGCTTCCCTTTCCGCTTGCCGGGCCGCTGCCGGCCTGGCACACCGTGTTTGCGTGGATCGGCCTGGTGCCGCTGCTCTGCGCGCTGCTTTCAAAACCAGTGACCGAAGGCGCTCACCCGGTGCGCAACGGCTTTCTGCTTGGCTATCTCTGCGGTTTCGTCTGGTACTGCGGCAACTGCTACTGGATCTACGCCACCATGCACATCTATGGCGACCTTCCGCCGGTAGTTTCGGCGCTGCTGCTGGTCGGCTTCAGTGCAGTGCTGGGCCTTTATTTCGGCCTGTTCGGCCTTGGCCTGGCGCTGCTGCGGCGGGCTACGGGCTCGGTGCGCAATACGCTCGCCCTGGCGCCGTTCCTCTGGACCGGCCTCGATCTGGCCGCCGCGCGCATCACCTCCGTTCCGTGGGATCAGCTCGGCTACTCGCAGGTAGACAACACACTCGTCACTCAGCTCGCCCCCTTCACCGGTGTCTACGGCATCACCTTCGTTCTCGTCGCCGTAAATGCGCTCATCGCCGGCGGCCTGCTGCTCACCCGCTGCCGCACCAATCCGGTCAACGACCGCAGAACCTGGGGCATCGCCGGCATCGTAATCATGGTGGCCGGCGGCATCGGTGTTACGCTCACGCCGCCCAAGCCCGCACCCAGCGCCACAGCCGTCCTCATCCAGCCGAACTTGAACGTGGGCGCCGAGAACAACTGGGCCGGCCCCGCGTGGGACCGGAATATTGCCTACTTTGACCAACTGGCTCACAGGACGTGCGGAGAGTACATTCCTGGAATTCCTAAGATCACCGGGCAAAATATCGCGCCTCTCTGCCCGCAGCCTCCAGATCGTCCCGATCTGGTCGTCTGGCCCGAGTCGCCCGCGCCGTTTGTCCAAGGCGATCCGCGATTCCAGCAGGCGATGCGTTCCATCGCACTCGATGTAAATGCGCCGCTGATTATCGGCGGAGTTGGCACCGATTTCTCGCCCGAGCAGCAGGAGTGGAACGATTACAACTCCGCCATGGTCATCGGTGCGGACGGCCAGTTCATCGGCCGCTACGACAAAATCCATCTCGTCCCCTTTGGCGAGTACGTTCCCTTCCAGAACCTGCTCTCGTTCGCCCACAAGCTCACCGGTCGGGTGGGCCAGTTCTCGCGTGGAACAATGCGGCAGGTATTTCTGCTCCCCTCCGGCAACGACGGCGCCCATCGCTACGGCATCTTCATCTGCTACGAATCGGTTTTCGCCGACGAAGTGCGGCAGTTTGCGCGCCACGGCGCTGAAGTGCTGGTCAACATCAGCGACGACGGCTGGTACGGCGACACCAGCGCACCCTGGCAGCACCTGAATATCGTGCGCATGCGTGCCATCGAAAACCGCCGCTGGATTTTGCGTGCCACCAACAATGGCGTCACCGCGGCCATCGACCCCGAAGGCCGCGTCCGGCAAAGCATTCCCCGCCATCAGGTCGACGCCCTGCCCGCGCAGTACGGCTTCCGCTCGGACATCACCTTCTACACCGCGCACGGCGACGTCTTCGCATGGATATGTGCCATACTTTCTATAGTGGTAGTCGGCTGGTCGATAGCAAAAAGCGAGCCGCGGAAGCTAAACCCATAACTCCGCTGGCGCCGCTAATTCCGCTGACTCGCTAACTTGCTGATTCAAGTCAGGTCACACGAGCCATGTCGCTGAACGATCTCGAATTCGCCTACGCTCCCGTGCGCACCCAGGTGCGCGACCTGCGGGAGTATCTTTGACCCTGCCCGCATCCGCAGGGAACACTCTGAAATTGAAACCAAACTGGCCGACCCCTCGGTCTGGTCCGATCCTGCCGCTGCGCAGCCGTTGATGCGCGACCGCAAGCGCCTTGAGCAGCTCGTCGGCGACGACGAAGAGCTCGTCCGCCGCACCAGCGATATCGACGCTTATTTCGAGCTGGCCCGCGAAGGCGAAGATGTTTTCCTGGATTTGGAAAAGAGCATCAAGGAACTGGCTTCGTTTGCCGAGGCCCTCGAAGCGCGCACCATGCTCTCTGGTGAGGCCGACCCGCTGAACGCCATCGTCACCGTACATCCCGGCGCCGGCGGCACGGAAAGCCAGGACTGGGCCGAGATGCTGATGCGCATGTATCTGCGCTGGGCGGAGCAGCAGGGCTTCAAGACCGAGATGAACGACTACCAGGCCGGTGAAGAAGCGGGCATCAAGTCGGCCACATTCACCATAAGCGGCGAATACGCCTTCGGCCAGCTCGCTGGCGAAAGCGGCGTGCACCGCCTGGTGCGCATCTCGCCGTTCGACTCCGCCAAGCGCCGGCACACCTCGTTCGCCTCAGTCTTTGTCTCACCCGAGATCGACGACTCGATCCAGGTCGATATCCGGCCCGAAGACCTGCGCGTTGACACCTACCGCTCCGGCGGCAAGGGCGGCCAGCACGTGAATACCACCGACTCGGCCGTGCGCATCACGCACAATCCCACCGGCATCGTCGTGCAATGCCAGAACGAACGCTCGCAGCACAAGAACCGCGACAAGGCCTTCAAGATGCTGCGCTCGCGCCTCTACGAGTACGAACTCGAAAAGAAGCGCGCCGAATCGAAGAAGCTTGAAGACTCCAAGCTCGACATCAACTTCGGGTCACAGATCAGGTCGTACGTGCTGCAGCCATACCGCATGGCCAAGGACCACCGCACCAAAGTGGAAGTGGGCGACGTCGACAAGGTGCTCGACGGCTATCTCGAGCCATTCCTGCGCGGGTATCTGCTAGCCAAGCGCCGCGGTACTGCGGTTTCCGCGGGCGCCGACGAGGAACTGGATGTTTAGCGCTCTAGTCATCCACTGTGAACTCTGAACTACGAACTGTGAACTTATGACCAACGACATCATCGACGAAATGCTTCGCAACTCGAAGACCATCGCCGTCGTCGGCATGAGCGACAAGCCGCAACGCGCCAGCTACAACATCGGCCGCTACCTGGCTCAGCAGGGCTATCGCGTGCTGCCCGTCAACCCGATCTTGAAGGAAATCGACGGCCAACCCGTCTACGCCGCGCTCGACGAGGCGCAAGCCGCAGCCTGCCAAAACGGAAATGGGATCGATATGGTCGACGTCTTCCGCGCCAGCAAGCACGTGCCGCCGATCGTGGACGATGTCATTCGCCTCGGCATCCCCTACCTGTGGCTGCAGGACGGCGTAATCCACGAGGAGGCCATAGCCCGCGCCCAGGCCGCCGGCGTCAAATGCGTGCAGAACGACTGCATCTTCCGCCAGCACGCGGCGCGAGTGCGGTAATTCTGCACCCAACCTCCGGTAAACTGAGTCCAATACAGCAGGCCTCAGTCACCATGCGCCGCATCCTGTTCATATTCGGCATCGCGCTCGCGCTGGCCGCTTCGCGTCCGGCGCGTGCCGCCAACTCCGCTGACGCCGAGCATTTGCACGTACAGCTTGTCGCTCCCAACCCGGCTCTGCCCGTCAACCAGCCCGTCAACGCAGGCCTTTACTTCAAGCTTCAACCCGGCTGGCATGTCTACTGGCAGAACGCCGGTGATTCGGGCGAGCCGCCACACATCACCTGGACGCTGCCCTCCGGAATCACCGCCGGCGCCATGCAGTTCCCGCCTCCTCAGCGGCTGCCGCTCGGCCCGCTGATGGATTTCGGCTATGAGAACGAAGTCCTGTTTCCGTTTACGCTGACGGCGGGCCCGCAGGCCAAACCCGGGCCGGCGACACTGCGCGCCCATGTGAGCTGGCTGGTCTGCCGCGAAGTCTGTATCCCGGGCAAGGCCGATCTTGAGATCACTCGAACCGTCGGCAGCGCGGCCGGCGGAGCCTTGCTCGAACCTGATGCAGGCATCTTTCAGCGCCTCGGAGGAAATCTCCCCAAACCGCTACCCGCCGCAGACCATGCAATCTTTCAGCCTACGGCCAGTGGTTTCCGCCTTGATGTTCAAACTGGCCTACCAGAAAAACAGGCTGCGTTCTTCCCTGCCGACCAGGAGATTATCGACAATCCTTCTCCGCAGCAGGTGATGCCGACTGCGAATGGTTTCATCCTCGATCTCAAGAAGGATGCGAACCTTACCGCGAATCCTGCCAAGCTGAACGGCGTTATCGAGCTCTCCGGCGGGCGCAATTACCAGATTGCCGCAGTGCCGGGGACCATTACAGCGGCAGCGGAAACGTCGGCCGGCGCGGGAACGCACTCCATAGCAACATTGGCGCGTATCGCGGGGCTCGCGTTCGTCGGCGGCTTGCTGCTCAACCTCATGCCCTGCGTCTTCCCGGTGCTGTTTTTGAAGGGGCTGGCGCTGGTGCAGGCTGGCGGTGAAGAGCGCCGCAGGCTGCGGCTGCACGGGCTCGTGTACACGGCCGGCATTCTCGTTTCCTTCTGGCTGCTGGTAGCCGCGCTCCTGGGCCTGCGCGCAACCGGGGCCACGCTCGGCTGGGGATTCCAGTTCCAGTCGCCGGTCTTTCTCATGCTCATGGCCGCGCTGCTGTTCTTCCTCGGCCTGTCGCTTGCGGGGCAGTTCGATATCGGCCTCACGCTCACCGGCACGGGCCAGTCGCTGGCAGCAAAGCAGGGCTACGCGGGCAGCTTCATTACCGGCGTGCTGGCCGTGGTGGTGGCCACGCCGTGTGCAGCGCCGTTCATGGGCGCGGCCATTGGCTACGCGCTCGCGCAGCCGGCCGCTATCACATTTGCCGTCTTTACCGCGCTCGCGTTCGGCCTCGCCGCGCCGTATCTCGCGCTCACGCTCAGGCCCGCGTGGACGCGCATCCTGCCTAAGCCCGGCGCCTGGATGGAGATCCTTAAGCAGGCTGTCTCGCTGTTCATGTTTGGCACGGCCATCTGGCTCGCGTGGGTAGTGGCGCAGGCCTATGGCGCAAACCTGCTGCTTGCGCTGCTCTCGATTTTCCTTGTTGTCGCCGTCGCCGGATGGTTCCTGGGGCGCTGGCCGGCGCGCCGCTGGGCCACG
>JASIJX010000090.1 GCA_030049955.1 Acidobacteriaceae bacterium | reverse complement strand
TTGCGGAAGAGGTTTGCGGCGAAATAGCCCAGAGGCGCAGTAAACGGCCGCTGGAAGTTGTCCTGGTTATAGAAGTACCGGCCGGTCAGGTGGTCCTTGTCACCGATCGCCTCGTCGAGCCGGGTGAGATACTGCGTGTTATCGATGTTGTTGTTGGTGTTCGATGTGAATTTGAGATACGTTCCGTTGCTCGCCAGAGTGCCGACCGCTTCCTCAGAAGCCAGATACTGCTTGTTCACCGCGGCCGAGAGCGCGTCGAGGGGTATAGCGTTTGCGCCTGCGTCTGCGGCAGAGACGTCATCGGTGATGGTGCCGCTGCAGCTATAGGTTGTTGCACCCGGGGTAGTGGGAGTTGCGGTCTGGCCGAAGCCGCAGCCTGTGGCCGGGTTGTAGAGGGCGACGCCAATCGCCTTAAGCGCCGAGAAGTTTCCGGAAAGCTCTGCGGTGGTGGGATATTCCGTGGTGATCGTTGAGGGCGCCGAACGCTGCTGCAGGTCCTCTGCCGAGAAGAAGAAAAATGCCTTCTTACTCTTAAAGACGGGACCGCCAACGGTGCCGCCGAATTGATTGACCTTGAAAGGCGGTTTAACTATCTGGCCTGCCGGATTTTTTGCCGGGAAGAAATTATTGGCGTTGAGCACAGTGTTGCGGAAGTATTCCCACCCTTCGCCGTGCAGCTGGTCGGTTCCTGAGCGCGTGGAAAGCTGCACCAGCGCGCCCGCGCCGGGATGCTCGGCGCTGTAGTTCGAGGCCTGAATGGTGAACTCCTGCAGCGCATCGGGGTTCGGCATCATCGGAACCGAGTCGAAGAAGCGATTGACGTAGATGGTGCCGTCAAGCACATAGGTGTTCTGCGTGGGGCGCAGGCCGTTGACCGAAAGGCCGGTGTTGTCTTCCTGGCCGCTCTCGGTGCCGGTGGTGGTCAGCACGGTGCCGGCGGTAAGCGTGGTCAATTGCAGCGGATTGCGGCCGTTGAGCGGTAGGTCGCGCATCTGCTGCTCGCTCACAGACTGCTCGACGGTCGAAGTGCTGGTTTGGATCTGCTGCGTCTCAGAAGTAACGGTGATCTCAGCGCTCTGCGTGCCCACGGAGAGCTGGATGGGCAGGTCCATGGTCTGGCCGGTGAGCAGTTCGAGGTTGGGCCGGTCCTGCGTGGCAAAGCCGGAGGCCGCAATCTTCAACTCGTAGGTGCCGATCGGCAGATCGGGGAAGACGAAGATGCCGCTTTCGTTGGTGGCTGACTTGCGCACGATCCCGGTGCTCACCTCCTTGGCGGAAACCGAGGCGCTATTGACTGCGGCGCCGCTGGGGTCGGTCACCGTTCCACGGATCGTGCCTGTCGATTGCGCGAACACGCGGGCGGCGCTGGTAGCGAGCAGCACCGCAACGCCGATATAGAGTAGTTTGCGAAGTATTCGGTTCATTGTGTCCTTTCCTTCTGTATGCCGATCGGGAAAACTCCCGCGGGCTGTTCGTGGTCACTGTGGTCACTGGGTTAATCGACGCGCCGACCTTCTCTCGTCTCTGCCGGCGCGTTCGAGGCTTCTGTTTCTGGTGCTTACTCTTTTTAGTTCCCGCGATTCTGGCTGCGGGTCGTGCGTGAAATTAAATAGCTCAGGCAAGCGTCTCTCGCGTGCTGATCTGCTTTGACCAGTACGACTGGAGACACATCATCACCGGGATGCTGGCCTCGATGCCTGCCTCGATAGGCGCATTCAGCTTTGCGCCCTTCACGATGGCATCGACGAAATTGCCTGCATGCGCCAGTTCCAGCGGGCCTGCAGCCTTGACCTCGACCGGCTGGCCCTCATTGGGCGTGAAGACGTAACCGCCGCGCGTGATGTCGAGAGTTCCCTCGGTGCCTTCGAAGAACACCGACGTATGATCGCGCACCGAGAGCACCGTTGACTCGAAGTTGAGGTTCCAGTCCTTGTAGCGAACGATTGAGCTGACTGTGTCGGGGTTCGTCAGATCGCCCTTGAGCTGGAAGTCGCCGCCGAGGGCAGCCGCCGAGACTGGCGCGGCATCACCCTGCAGCCACTGCGCCACATCAGCCCAGTGGGTGAGAATATCGGCGAGCAAACCGTTGCCGTAGTCGTGATAGGAACGCCACGAGCTGTAGCGCGACATTTCGAACGGCACCTTGGGCGCGGGACCGAGAAACAGGTCCCAGTGCAGGCCCGGCGGCTGGGGCACGTTGGGAATGTCGCGGCGCTGCCAGGGAAAGTTGTGCCACACGCAGCGCGCAAACACCACATGGCCAAGCTTGCCGGTTTCGAAGTACTCCTGCTTGGCCTGCGCGTAATGTGCGCCGCTGCGCTGCTGCATGCCGCACTGTAGAATGCCCTTGCTCGATTTGGCTGCCTGCTTGAGTGCGTGCCGCTCGTTCCAGCGGTGCAGCGTGGGTTTTTCGAGATACACGTTCTTGTGGGCGCCGAGCGCGGCCGTGGCGACCTCAACGTGCAGATGATCGGGCGTAGCGATGTAGACCGCGTCGATGTCCTTGTTCGCGAGCAGTTCCTGGTACTCGACTGAAACCTTGGCCTGCGCGACGTGATCCCCAATTTGATCCTTGAATCGATCCTGAAATGCGCTGACCTGCTTGTCGTAAATGTCAGAGAGTGCGCGGAACTCCACGCGCTGATCCTGCGCAAAGGCGTGGCAGACGTCCGTCGCGCGGCGGCCGGTGCCGATCACGCCCAGGCCCACGCGGTCATTGGCGCCATCGATGGCCGAGTAGGCGCGCGCATCCATTGCCCGCGCGGCCACTGCAGCCGCGGCCGTTCCCGTGTAAATAAATTCACGACGATTCATACGCGAAAGGCTTCCTCCATGGCTTTGAATGCGGGTTGAATGACTTCTGCGCCGTTTTGCGAATGATTCTCACGCTCCTCCTCGTTCTCTACCCAGCCCTTCCAGCCGATCTGCTCAATGGTGCGGGCCACCTGGTCAAGCGGGAAGCTTCCCGTGCCCAGCGTGCTCAGCCGGCCATTCTTGTAGTCGCGCAGGTGAAAGCCAACGATGCGGTGCGCATGCGCGCGGATGAAGGCCGGAACGTCGGCGCCGCCATGGTAGGCGTGGCCGGCGTCGAGGACGAAGTGAACGAGAGACGGGTCGGTTTCGGTGTAGAGTGCTTCGATTTCGCCTATCTTCGAATCGAACTCCCACCAGTGGTTGTGATACGCCACGCTCAGCCCTGCGCTGCGGGCGTAGCGGCCGGCGGCATTGAGCGCGTTGATCTTGCGCTTAAGCTCGGCCTCGCTGGCGCACGGAGCTCCGCTGAGAATCAGGTGCTTCGCGCCAAGCGCAGCGCCGCCGCGGGCCACCGGCTCGTACACCGAGGGTGCTGCAATATGCGTTTGCGGATCATATTGCTCATTGGGAAAAAAGATATGAACGCCGAAAAATGTCAGGCCCGTCTGCTCGATCTGCTGCCGCGCAGGCGCAGGGTGGTCGAACTGGCTGCTCACGTTGCGGAAGCTCGACTCGAAGCCCTGGTAGCCGATCTGCTTCACGGTGCCAAGCGTATCGAGAAAGCTCTGGAAGTTTTTAGGATCGATGGGGAAAGCATTCAACTGCACGCCGAAGCGAACGCCCGGGTATGTATGCATCGTTTCAGCCTGTATACGCCGCGTCATAGGTGATACGGAAGCGACCGCGGCGAAAGCTGCCATTGCTCCGAGAACATCTCTGCGTGTCGTCTCTCTCATCCTTCGTCTCTTTGCTTCAGCAACGTCGGGGTAGCCACGTTTTTTGGAGCACCGGGCGGGATTTGAACCCGCGAATACAGGTTTTGCAGACCAGCGCGTTAACCGCTTCGCCACCGGTGCTCTTTAAAATTTGCCGTAAAAGGAAAAACCCACCGCGCCGTGTGGCGGGTGGGTCGCTGGGTGCCGGAGTCCAGTTCGGAGCTCAGACCCGGGTACACGCCCACACCGCGCCGCAGGAACAAGGACACAGTGCGAGAGTGGAGAGCATTCTCATCCGGTAAACAAACTCTATGGTTCGGAGCACGATCTGTCAAGCGCGCCGGCTTCCCCGCTGGCCAAAGCGTGGTGCGTTCTTGGACAGATGCATCGGCCAGCAACCGCAAAGGGAACGCCGATTGATTGCAAACGATTGTGGGCCTGCTCGTCCGGACATCGCTCATTTCTGGAGCTTTCCCCCTTCCGATTCTGGCGATCTGAATGATGACGGACTTCGACTTGGCGCCGAAGTATAGGGAGACGAGTGAATGTCTGTCAATCGACCCCGATCGATTCGCCGTAATCTATTGAAAACGTGTAAACCGCCGGTCAAGCTCGTTTGGCGCAAGACACGGCCTGCAAGCAGCTTGGTATCATTCCTCATCCGCTCAAATCGGCAGCCGGAACAGCTCAGAGAACGCCGGCAAAGGCCGGCGACGCCATCTTTTCTCGTTTATTCGCCCCATTCTCCGCTGGAGGACGTTTGCAACAAACCCCCGAGATCTCATCCGGCAGCCAGGCCGCGCCCGCGCCTCTGGCCGCGTCCTCACCGTCCGAAGATCACCGCCCCTGGCTCATCCTGACCCTGTTGTTCCTGCTTACCGTCGTCATGTTCATTGCACGGCAAGCGCTCTCGGTAATGGCGCCGGTGCTGCGGAATGTCTTTCACCTCTCGAATGAGGCTTACGGACGGATCGTCTCGGCGCTTGGCTTCGGCATGATGACCGGCGAGTTTCCCATGGGCGCGCTGATGGACCGCCTGGGCTGCCGGCTGGGACTGACGCTGGCCGTGGGCTGGTGGTCGGTGGCCACCGGGTCGCTCGCCGCTGCAACCGGCGGCTTGAGCCTCGGCCTTTCGCAATTCTGGAAAGGCACGGGCGAATGCGGCGCGTATTCCGGCGGCGTAAAGACGGTCACGCGTCTCTTCGAAAAGAAGGACCGCACGCTCGCCATTGGAATCTTCAACGGCGGCAGCGTGATTGGCGCCACGCTGGCTCCGCCGGTGATCGTTTATCTGCT
>JASIJX010000573.1 GCA_030049955.1 Acidobacteriaceae bacterium | reverse complement strand
TCGAGAGACATGCACATTCGCGTCTCGATGAAGGCTCCACTATCCTGATCGCCGACTCCCGCTGCCCGGCCAAACCATCAGCTATAGGCAGCGCATCAGTGCGGGACCCGGGGGCGGTGAAGGGATACACGTGGGCCATCAGAGAGGCAACTCCGCCCACCAGACGCGCTAGCGCGATGCTCTGCACTAAGAGGAATCGCAAGATGGAGCCCTCCTGCCCGTAAATGCCCGTAGGGGCAGCGCGTACGGAGGGACTCGCCTGTTCAGCTTGCTGCCGGCACCTTACCCTTTTCCCGTCACCTAGTCGCATGGGTCTGGTCAGCGATTGCGTCGTCCGATTGAAGGGCTCGGTTTTCTTGTGCCAAACGGAATGTTAGTGAAAGTGTGCCGTTTTTCCCCGGGAAGTCAACCCAAGTTTCGCCTGCTTGCCAATCAGAGAAAAGAGGCCCTATTCGCCAGAGATTCGCAATTCTCCGCGCACACATTTGATTAGACAATGGAGCGCAATTGCCGCGGTTTTTCATAAATTCCCGGCATCTCCGCAGCCAGTATTCAGCAGCGGAGTTCGCTTGACTCTTCCGGCAGCCAGAGCGGGAATGGACTTGCCCGAAGGAGGCAAGCACCCGCGATGAACCAGGTGACACATCCAAAACCGACGAGGCAGGAAGCGGTCGATCGGCTGTTGACGCAGTTACCAACCATGAAGAGAAGAGCATTGGAGAAGCTTTGGGGGAATCTGTTCGGAGGGACGCCCTGCCCAGCCTTACGCAGAGAAACGCTGACCCCAATTCTCGCCTACCGCATTCAAGAGAAGGCGTTCGGCGTGCTACGCGAATCCACCGCGCGCAAGCTGCGTGAATTGGCGGAAGATCATAAGCGAGGAGCGCAGCAATTCCAGAGTATGTTGCGGCCCAAACTTGGGACGCATTATGTCCGAGAATATCAAGGCAAGATGCACGAAGTCACCGTACTTGAACCAGGCTTCGAGTATGGGAACCAAACCTACAGGAGTCTGACAGAAATTGCCAAAGTGATTACTGGAACCAAACGGTCCGGACCGGCATTCTTCGGGCTAACGCGCAAAGGAAAGACGGCGACAGCATGAAAGACCGAATCCATTGTGCCATCTATACTCGCAAATCGTCGGAAGAAGGGCTGGAGCAATCCTTCAATTCCCTCCATGCCCAGCACGAAGCCTGCGAAGCTTATGTAAAAAGCCAGCAGCATGAAGGCTGGAAGGCTGTTGCTGGGCATTACGATGACGGCGGTTTCTCCGGCGGTAACACGGATCGGCCCGCATTTAAGCGTATGATGGCCGACATCGACGCGGGAAAGATCTCAGTTGTTGTCGTCTACAAGGTCGATCGGCTGACCCGGTCGCTCGCCGACTTTGCCGAGATTATTGAGCATTTCGATAAACATCAGGTCAGTTTTGTTTCGGTCACGCAGCAGTTCAACACGACCACCTCGATGGGCCGACTCACGTTAAATGTACTCCTGTCCTTTGCGCAGTTCGAGCGCGAGGTTACGGGCGAACGTATCCGGGATAAAATCACGGCTTCCAAGAAGAAGGGCATGTGGATGAGGGGAACGGTGCCGCTCGGATACTCGTGCAGTGACTGCAAACTCATTGTCAACGAATCCGAAGCTGCCACGGTGCGTACTATCTTCAATGAGTTTCTGCGCCTCGGCGCCGTACACCGTCTTCAGGACTGGCTACGCGAGAACAACATCATGAGCCGACGTGGCAACCACTTCTTGCGTGGCCCGCTCTATCAGATGTTGCGCAACCTTCACTACCTGGGCTTGATCAAACATAGGAAGGAGACGTATGCAGGTGAACATCCGGCGATCATCGATCGCGATATCTGGGACAAGGTGCAAGCGCAGCTCGATGAGAATATTCAGGGCAAAGACATAAGGCGCGCGCCACAAAAGAGAGTCTATTCACCGGCATACTTTTCGACGCCAACGGGATGCGATATACGCCGACTCACGCGAACAAATGCGGGCTGCGCTACCGTTATTCGCCGGCAGAGAACCTTGATGGCGATTCGCCAGAGATTCGCAATGCTCTGCACGCGTACAGATTCGACTCGTTCGTCTTTTCGTTAGCTCCCACAGCCTCTTCTCGGGCCACATAAAGCGGCAGTTTAGTTGGCTTTCGCCCATATTGCGGTAGTTCTCGGGCGCGAGAGTTTGCTTGACTCTTCGGTCAAGCAGAGCGGGAATGGACTTATCCGAGGAGGAAAGTCCTTGATGGGGAGTAAAACGAAACAGCCGAAGCCCACGCGCCAGCAAGCGGTTGATCGGTTATTAGCGCAGTTGCCGACTATGGATCGAACCGCACTGCAGCATCTTTGGCGCAATCTCTTCGACCACACTCTGGGTCGGTCACTACGCCGAGAAACGCTGATCCCGATTCTTGCCTATGGCATTCAGGAGCAGGCTTTTGGCGGGCTCAAAGAGTCCATCGGTCGGAGGCTGCGCGCGTTGGCCGAAGATCGCCCCGGTGGGATTCAGACTAGTTTCCGGCCTAAGATTGACACGCACTATGTCCGCGAGTACCAGGGCAAGATGCATGAGATCACGGTCCTTGACTCGGGCTACGAATACGAAAGCAAAACCTACCGGAGCCTGACGGAAGTTGCCAAGGTTATTACCGGAACCAAGTGGTCAGGACCGGCTCGCGGCGTTTCATCCGGATGCATATGAAATTGGTCCAACTTAGTCCGCAGATAATCGAAACATTAATGAACCGGCCCGAGTCGTTTCCACCTTCGCTTGACGATCTACTCGCCACAATCCCGATGAACTGGAATGAGCAGGTAGTCGGCATACGCCCAATGCCCGAATAGTCCGACAACTTGCCAACGCAAAGCTCTAAGTCCACATCGGTTTATATTAGCCAGTTACAATTCGAATTTCGAACCACGCCAGATCATGCAATAGATATTGGGTCAAGTTTCTCCGCCGCATTCGCGAATTGAAAGGGAAGTGGCGAAGTGGCCAACGGAGAAATGCAGACAAATCGGCACACATTGGCCCCATCAGAGAATGCTCTCCGTTTCCATTCGAGCCGCAAGTTTTGCGATATCGCGGGGAAACTCTGCGAATGGCCCGAGGCAACCCTGCAACTTGTTGATAACAGTAAAGTTATGGCGGTGAAGGGAGTTTCGAGCGAAACTCCCTCCGCGTTCAAATTTCCCGTGAACAGGGAAAAAATACAGAGAATTTCCTCGAATTTCGGGGAGAACGTCGCGGCCTTATGTCGCTAATCCACAGGGCCGCAAGAACATGGCAATCCGAAAAGTACCCTAGGCATGAAACCTAACAGGGAATTTTCTCGCCCTTAACAGGGAAATATGTTGCCTCAGATCCGAGCCATTCTGCACTCTCCGACGCTTTGCTCCGAAAAATGCATTGCTGCTGGTGAAGCCCGCCGAACTTCCCGTCACTATTGGCAACGTGCTGATGACGGGGCAATGCCGCCGACAAATCAGTGTTCCGAAAGGCTGTGTATCTCAGATGGCTTTCTGCGACATTTCGTAACAGTAACCTCTCGAAAAGACTGCTCGGCATGGCACCAAAGGCCACCGCTTTTCAGAAACGTTAAGTATGGAAAACAATGCACTTCGCCGCGGCGTGATGGGCATTCCAAAATGTGTGGGTTAAAGAACAGGTAAACTCTCAATGAGCGACTCGGCGATTCCGATTCATTGCACGTTGAGGATTCCGAGGCATCACCAAAGCAGATCGCTGGACTTAAGCCGATTTTTCGGTACCGATTTCTATTGCTGCCTTCGATGTGTCGATTCCCTACCAGAAATACGTAGCTTCAATCTTCGGTGAGCCGGGTTCTCCATCGATGATCAGCGTGCTGAGGACTACTTCGAGGTTCTTCTTGTCGCCCGCGGCGTGAGCCAGGCGCATCAACTGCACCAGGTCGTCGTTGTCGGTGAGGAACTCACCTGCGATGCGTGTTCCCCCGCGGCCTATTCCAGCAACTACGATCGCCACTTTTCCTGTGTTACTGTCGGTAAATCGCGCAAGGATGGCATAGTCGCGGTAATTATTCGTGGCTAGCTGGATTCCGCGGTCGACGCTCCAGTGAGAGCGGCCGGGTGAAGCGCTATCGGCAATCCAAAGGTGCGTGATGTCGGCATCGTTGGCGAAGTGAAAGCGGAGGGGATTGGTGAGGCGCAGGGCCCACGCGTTATCAAAAGCTCCCACTAAGATCGTGGGACCGCGCCGGAGGTCGTCAAGGGTGGTGACACCCTCGCCTTTGAGGGAATACTGCTTGCCGCCTGATTGCAAAATGCCCGCAACTTTGACGGTGGCACTCAGGTCATCGATAACAACCGCAGTGAGCTTGTCATTCGAAAGGACCTGTCGCGACGGTTGAGAAGCGTCGCGAAGAGCAAAGACCGAGTATTCGGTTTGATCAGCGATGCAGAGCAGGACCGGGTCGCTCGATGAGAAGATCGGCTGCCAGAACTGATCGAAGCCTGACTGATGGGTACGATTCCAGAGAAAGATCGTGACGGACACCACAATCCCTGCGGCAATCAGAATCAAAATCAGCTTCAGCGATCCGCGACTGCTGACGCGCGTATCCGGAGGGGCGGTGTGTTCGATCGGGGCCGAGGATGACACCTCCAACTCCGGCGGGACGTGGCCGTCGCCGGCTTTCGGGCCTAGGAATTCTGGAATATAGGAGCCGGGCGGCAGAGTGATGCGCAACTCGTTCTCGTGCGCAGGCTCCTGGTAATACTGTGCCACTCGCTTGCGGAGCTCCGTGGCAGTGACGCGCACAATCGGGTCTGAGGCGGTATCGTAGTCGGGGTCGCGACCGAAGATTTCGATCCCCAGCGTCCGTTCTTTGAGGTTTTCAGCATCGCCAGCCAAGGTGCGCTCCACCACAAAGCGCAGAAAATTAGGAAGCCGCTTGCTGTGGCTGAAGTAGGGACTCGCCACCATGCGATCCAACTGCTCGCCGATTGCGTTCTTTGCGGCTTTTTTCAGACCGTCTTGGACGTGACTCGGCGAAGCGCCCATCAAAATCCTCTCTTCAGCTCGAAGAAGCGATTATAACCCCGAGTAATGGCAAGTCTTTTCCCCTCTTGAACCAAATTGCAAGTGTTTGGGATTTGGCAGTTTGCAAAACTTATCGGATAAGAATTCTCCCCTTTCCGTAAAGACCTGTCTACCCGTACCGTAAGGACCTTGTCAGATTCTCAATCGGAATGCCTAGAATGGTTTCCGCTTTTCGGTTACCTCTTGTGGCGGAATCGAACTGTTCGCCGCACGCGCCCACGCCGAGTTCCGCGCAACAGGGACGAACGATAGGAGGCTTCAATTGAGGACGGGACGGAAACTGACACTACGGTCTCCCTGGTTCTGGGGTGGACTCGCACTTCTGATAGGGCTATTGGCGAATTCTGCTCCGTGGGGTAACGCGCAAATCGCAACAACCACGGCTGCGCTTTCGGGGGTGATAACGGACCCGACTGGAGCCGTCGTACCGGGGGCATCGATCACGCTCACGAGCGCAGAGAACGGAATTTCACGGCAGTTCAAAACGGACGAAGCGGGCCGATACGCCTTCAGCCAGCTTCCGCCGTCGCAGTATTCGCTGACGGTGAGGATGACCGGTTTCGAGATCTACAAGCAGAACGGAATCGTTCTCGATGCCGCCCAGACGGCCTCGCAAAATGTTGCCTTGACAGTCGGCGTAGAAGCCCAAACGGTCACGGTCACGGCGAACGCGTCCTTGTTGAATACTGACAACTCCAACGTTGCGGCAAGCCTCGATGCGAAGCAGATCGTGGAGTTACCGCTGAACGTGCGCAACGTCTATGGCCTGGCCACGCTCAACTCTTCCGTGCAAAACACGTCGGAAGGGCAGTTGCTCCTGGGTGGTGGCAGCAACACAACGGACACTGCGGATCAGGACATCTCGTTCATGAACTTCGCTGGCGGCTTCTTCGGAACGACCGCGTTCCTGGTGGATGGTTCATGGGATACAGACACTGAGTGGGGCGGGGTCATCTTTGTCCCCGGCGTTGACGGGGTTCAGGAATTCAAAATCCAGAACAACTCATTCACCGCTCAGTACGGATGGAGCACGGGCAACGTGGTCAACGTCGTCACCAAGTCGGGAACGCGCGACTTCCACGGTTCGGCATACGAGTTTTATTCCAGCAACAACACGAACGCCCTCAACTACTTCCAATCACCGGGCAGTTGCCAGGGTCTGCTCAACACGAACCTCTGCACATTTAGCCGCAACCAGGTTGGCGGATCTGCCGGAGGCCCTTTATACATTCCCGGTATTTATAAACAGCGGGACAAGACCTTCATCTTTGGCCTCTACGAGCACTTTCATGCAAACACCCCGTCGCCCTCCAGCTACACGGTGCCCGACACCAACTTCCTGGCCGGCAACTTCTCAGAGCAACTGTCAACCACGCCCGCGGGCACCGATGCTCTTGGCCGACCCATCTACGACGGACAGATCTACGATCCGCGCAGCGGTCACGCCATTACCGCCGGCCAGCCCGATACCAAGAGCGCCTCGAATCCTTATGGCACGGGGCTGGTAGCCACACAAACCGGATACATCCGAAACCCGGTCCCGGGCAACATTCTGGCCAATATTGCAGGTTATGTTCCGGATCCTGTTGGCGCCAAGCTGCTCAGTTATTTTCCGGCGGCGAAAACGCCAGGCAATGTGCCCAACAATCTGATTCTGGCTGGAGAAGCGCCGACGTATTGGAACGAGTACGGGATCAGGGTCGACCACAACATCAACAGCAATACCAACGCCTATTTCCGTTACTCCTATAAGGAAGAGGCAAAGACCGGCGCCGCCGATAACTGGGGATCCGATCCAGCAGGCCAAGGCAATCAGCGGCCCAACAACCGCTGGGGCATGTGGGCGGGGCTTGCGCACATTTTCAGTCCCACCCTCACCATGAACATCGCTTCGGGCGTTCAGATTTGGCATGAAACCTCTACCAATCAGTCGCTCGGTTTCAACCCCTCGACGACTCTCGGACTCCCTGCGTATGTCAATCAAGAGGACCCCTTGTTTCCGACCGTCAACTTCGGAAACGGTATCTCCCAGCTGGGCCCGTTCAGCGGGAACACAGAGGGAGTCAACAATCACGGACCCGTCGGGACAGTAGCTGTTGACCTCATCAAGTCGCTCGGAAAGAACACCATCAACTTCGGGTTCATGAGTGTAGAGCAGGTCTTCGACCAGTACAACTATTACTCGGATTCCCTTACGTTCGACGGCAACTACACGGGCGGACCGGATCCCCTGGCTGGAACGCCGGGAGTCAGCTTTACCGGTAATGGAGTGGCTGAGGCACTGCTCGGCGTCATGGACGGTGCAAGCATCGGAACGCCGACCACGCCATATGTATCGAACCATCTTTTTGGTGAGTATGTTCAGGACGATTGGAAACCGATCCACAACCTGACACTGAATCTGGGCATCCGCTATGAGATTCAAACTCCGTTCACTTCACGCCACAACGAGGGTTCGATCTTCAACCCGGATGCGGTAAACCCGCTCAGCTACTCGGCGGGCCGACCCTTGCTGGGCGCGCTCCAGTTCCTGGGACCCGGCAACCGGTATATTTACAACGCGAACTACAAAAACGTTGCACCTCGCTTAGGTTTCTCGTATCAGGCGATTCCGAAGACGGTTATTCACGGCGGATACGGGATCTTTTATCCGGAAGCGGTAAGCAGCTCCGGCTCAATGGATACGGATGGATTCACAGCGACAACCAACGCCAACCTAAGCCTGGACGGCGGCATTACTCCGAATCCGAATATCAGCACCAGCAATCCATGGGGCGGCCAATACGCGCAGGTCACCGGCAATGCCAACGGCTCGTATCAACAGGACGGCAACAGTACAGGCGGAGTCTTTCGGAACAACCCGTCCCCTTACGTTCAACAATGGATGCTGGGCGTGCAGTATGCCTTTACCCAGAGTGATCAACTGGAAGTAGACTATATCGGCAACCGCGGCGTTCGTATGGTTTCTCCTGGCTGGCAGTACAATCAGTTGAATCCGAAATATCTCCAGACTTACACCTCTAGCCAACTCGGCGCCTTGGCACCCAATCCTCTGGCTACGGCGATGAGCAACCTCACCACTTCCACGAATGGACAGGTCGCACCCAGCAGCTGCTCCGGGTACAGCCTGGACTCGGCGACGATTCCCTTGGCCGATACTCTTCT
>JASIJX010000572.1 GCA_030049955.1 Acidobacteriaceae bacterium | reverse complement strand
GCGGCTGTGGGAGCACTTCAACAGTTACGAAGCGGAAGCGCAGTCGCTGCTGGCGCAGGCCAACGCCGTGCTCAATAATGAGCAGTCCAGTGCAGCAGAGAAGCGTCGCTTCCCGCTGCTGGCCACCTACGAGCTCGCGCTCAAGTGCTCGAATCTGTTCAACCTGCTCGATGCGCGCGGCGCCATCAGCGTAACGGAGCGGGTGGGCGTAATCGGCCGCATTCGAAATTTGGCTGTGGGCGTGGCGAAGGCTTACGCGCTGCAGCAAACGGCATGAATTCTATCAACAGCCTGAGCGAAGCGCAGCGGAGCCGAAGGATCTGTGGTTCGCGCCGCTCGCACGACCACGAAAGCTAAGAAAATCATGTCAGACTTTCTTTTCGAACTTGGCCTTGAAGAAATCCCGGCCCGCATGATCGCCTCGGCCGAGGCCGAGCTCGGCCGCCGCGTCATCGACCTGCTCACGCGCGAGCGGCTGCTCCATGAAGGCAGCGCCGTGACCACGTTTTCCACGCCGCGCCGGCTTGCCGTGCTCGCCGAGGGTGTGCTCGCGCGCCAGGCCGACACCGAGGAGCAGCTCACCGGCCCTTCGTGGAAGGTTGCGTTCAAGGACGATGCGCCCACTCCGGCCGCGCAGGCATTCGCAAAGAAGACTGGCGTGGATGTCTCCGCGCTCCAGAAGATCACGACGTCCAAGGGCGAGTACGTCGGAGCGACCGTGAAGCGTCAGGGACGTTCCGCAACGGAGTTGCTCGCGGCTGAACTGCCGAAGGAAGTGCTGGCCATCTACTGGGCCAAAAACATGTACTGGCGCGCAGGCAAGCCGGAGCGCTTTGTGCGGCCCGTGCGCTGGGTTGTGGCGCTGCTCGGTTCAGAGATTGTTCCGCTGGAGATCGGCGGGATCGCCGCAGGACGCGAGAGCCGTGGCCATCGCGTGCTGCACGGTGCGGCGCCCGTCATGATCGATGCGCCCAAGAACTACGTTGAAGCCCTGCGCAGCGCCAGCGTTGTGGTTTCGGTTGCCGAGCGGCAACACATGATTCGCAAAGCGCTCGACGCCGCCACTCGCACTGTCCCCGGCGCGCGCTGGCGCGAAGACGAGCCGCTTGTCGAAACCGTAGTTCATCTCACCGAGTGGCCTTCGGTCATCCTCGGCGACTTCGAGCGCGAGTATCTCGAGCTGCCTGAGGAAGTCCTGGTCACGGTAATGCGCGACCACCAGAAGTACTTCGCCGTGGAAGACGCGAGCGGCAAGCTTGCGCCGCACTTTCTTGCTGTTCTCAATACGCGCGTCGATGAGCAGGGCGCGGCGATCATCCGGCATGGCAATGCGCGCGTGCTGCGCGCGCGATTCAAGGACGCGCGCTTCTTCTGGGATTTCGACCAGAAGACGCCGCTCACAGCGCGTGTATCGAGCCTTGAACACGTTACCTTCCAGAAAGAGCTTGGCAGCTATGCCTGGAAGACGCAGGCGAATCAGCGCGTTGCCGAAGCACTTGCAGCCAAGGTGCAGTCTGCCGGCGCGAGCTTGAATGAGGGTGCTCTGCTTAAAGCCGTCGAGCTAGCCAAGACAGACCTCACGACTGAGCTGGTGAAGGAATTTACCGAGCTGCAGGGCATTATCGGTGGACTGTACGCGCGGGCGCAGGGGCTCGGCGAGAGCGTTGCGCAAGCGATCTACGATCAGTACACACCCGCTTCGATTGAGGACGCGATTCCGCGCACGGTCGAAGGACAGATCCTTGGGTTGGCCGACCGCATTCAGACTATCGTGGCCATGTTCGGCATCGGCAATGCTCCGACTGGATCCAAGGATCCATTTGCATTGCGCCGCGCCGCAAACGCAATTGTCAAGATTCTTGCTGAGTCGGACCTGCCGCTTACTCTGGCTGACGTGCTCGCTGCGTACGGCGCTGACGCAGCCAACCGGGACCAGGTCGCTGCCTTCCTGCGCGAGCGACTCAATTTTTATCTTAAGGATGTTCGCGGCTTTGCCTACGACGTGGTCAATGCCGTGCTCGCCGCTGGGGCCGACGATATGCGCGACGCTATCGCCCGCGCCGAAGCGCTCACCGCAGTGCGCGGCTCGGAGGACTTTGCCGCCATCTCGATCGCGTTCAAGCGCATCAAGAACATTCTGCGGCAGGCCAAGGAGAAAGGTTTCTCAAATGGCTCGTGGGCCAATGTCAAAGCCGCCGAAGCCCTAAGCCTGAGGAATGCAACTGCCAAGATCGCGCCACAGGTGGAGCGGCTTCGTGAGCAGCGCAAATATCCTGAGGCGCTCACGCTTATCGCCACGTTGCGGCCCCAGGTCGATGCTTTTTTCGACAAGGTGATGGTGCTCGATCCTGATGAGACGCTCCGAGGTGCTCACCTTGCCCTCATCGATGGAGTTCTCAACAACTTCTCGACCATTGCCGACTTCAGCGAGATCGTTGCGGGGTAGAATGCACACTGCGCGCAAGGCTCCTGCGCTCTGCGCCTTATTTGATGACAGGCAGTATTGTTACAGCCGGATTAACCGCAATGTTACGATAGAAGCATGATCTCGGTTGTAACCGACGAGAGCACGGCGGACCGGACATTTGTCGATTTCGAGCAGGCAATTGCGCGCCTGAAGCGCGAAATGAATGCTGTCATCCTGGCGCATTACTACCAGGATTCGGAAATCCAGGATCTTGCGGATTTCGTCGGAGACAGCCTTCAGCTCGCACAGAACGCCGCTTCCACGCAGGCGGACGTAATCGTCTTCTGCGGCGTGCAGTTCATGGCGGAAACCGCCAAGATTCTCAATCCCGGCAAACTGGTATTGCTTCCGGACTTGAAGGCCGGCTGCTCGCTGGCAGACGGCTGCCCGGCGCCGCTCTACCGCGCCTGGCGAGAGCGCTACCCCGGCCACGTTGGCATCACTTACATCAACTGCAGCGCCGAGGTGAAGGCGCTCAGCGACATCATTTGCACGTCGAGCAACGCCGAGCGGATCATTCGGCAGATCCCCGCAGACAAGCCCATTCTGTTTGCACCCGACCGTCACCTGGGCGCGTACCTGGCGAAGAAGACCGGCCGCGAGATGCGCCTGTGGCAGGGCGCCTGTTCCGTGCACGAAATGTTTTCCGAGCGTGCGATTGTGCAGTTGAAGGTGCAGTATCCCAGTGCGCAGGTCCTTGCGCATCCGGAGTGCCCTGAGACGCTGCTGCAACGCGCCGATTACATCGGTTCGACCACCGGGATTCTCAACTTTGCAAAGAAGAGCCCCGCGGTGGAGTTTATTGTTGCTACCGAGAGCGGAATCCTGCATCAGATGCAGAGGGACTGCCCGGAGAAGATGTTCATCGCCGCTCCTGCCAGTAACGGCTGCGCCTGCAATCAGTGCCCGCACATGCGCCTCAACACGCTCGAAAAACTTTACCTGTGCATGAAGAATCACACGCCTGAGATCACAATGGACGAGCAGGTGCGGCAGGCCGCGCTTAGCCCCATTCTCCGCATGCTTGAGATGAGTTAAAGGCCGCACGCGTGGTAGCAAGCGCCTGCTGTGGCGCGAGCGTGTGTGGCTGCGCATGGCCAACGAAAGGATAAGATCGCGAAACCATGAGGTCGCCTGCTGAAACTGACATCCTGGTCATCGGCGGCGGCCTCGCAGGTCTCTCTGCCGCATGGGCAGCGGCGAAGAGCGGCTGCAAAGTCACGCTGGTAATGCGCGTGCCTGACGCGGTGGAAACCAACACTTATCGTGCGCAGGGTGGCATCATCTACGCCAACCCTGAAGAAAATCCCGAAGATCTGGTGGCCGACATTCTTACTGCGGGCGCAGGCTTGAGCCTGCGGTGCTCGGCGGAGCTGTTGAGCCGCGAGGGGCCGGCGCTGGTTAAGCGCATCCTGATCGATGAGCTGGAGATTCCCTTCGATTCCTCGCCCGGAAGCCCCGAAGAGCCGCACCTTACGCGCGAAGCCGCGCACTCGCAGCCGCGCATCATCCACTACAAGGATCAGACGGGACTGGCAATCGAGCGCGCCTTCTTTGAGCGCGTGCAGGCGCACCCCAATGTAACGATCGAACGAAACTCTACGGCCGTCGATCTGCTCACGCCCGCGCATCACTCGCTGGAACCGACTGACGTATACCGTCCGCTGGCCTGCGTTGGCGCGTATATTCTCGATCAGGCAACGGGCTCCGTGACGCCGCTCATGGCGCGCGAAACCATTTTGGCCACCGGCGGGCTGGGCAATGTTTTTCTGCACACTACGAATCCGCCCGGGGCTCGCGGCGACGGCATTGCGATGGCGTACCGCGCCGGTGCGCGCGTCATTAACATGCAGTACGTGCAATTTCATCCCACGGCTCTGCTTGCCCCCGATGGACGTTTCCTGATCTCCGAAACAGTGCGCGGCGAAGGCGGCCGGCTGGTGGACCGCCACGGCAACGAGTTCATGCAGCGCTTTCACCCCGATGGCTCGCTCGCTCCGCGCGATGTGGCTGCGCGCGCCATTTACCAGACGATGCTTGAATCGGGCGAGTCGTGCGTGTATCTCGACATTTCGCACAAGCCGGCAGAGTATCTGCGTGAGCGATTTCCCGGTATCTATGCCGGCTGCCTGGACCGCAACATCGATATGACCCGCGAGCCTATCCCCGTTGTACCGGCCGCGCATTACAGTTGCGGCGGCGTGGCTGCCGACGAGTACGGACGAACGAATATTGACCGTCTGCGTGCCGTGGGCGAAGTGGCCTGCACCGGACTGCACGGCGCCAACCGCCTGGCCAGTACGTCGCTGCTCGAGTGCCTGGTGTGGGGAACGCGTGCCGGAGCGGACGCGGCGGAGCGCATTCGTTCACGCGAGCCAGGCTTCCATTTCCCTGCAATTGCCGAGTGGCGCTACGAGCGCGAGCCGGCCGATCCCGCGCTCATCGCGCAGGACTGGCTGACCATCCAGCACACCATGTGGAATTATGTCGGGCTCATCCGCAGCGAAAAGCGGCTGAACCGCGCGTGGCACGTGCTGAGCGAACTCGACCTGGAAATTGGCCGCTTCTACGCGCGCTGCGAGATCAGCGACGCGATGATCGGCCTGCGCAACGGGATCCTGACGGCGCAGCTCATCCTGAGCGCCGCGCGGCAAAGCACGGTAAGCCGCGGCTGCCACTTCCGCATCGACTGATTTGCCGGCGCGCTTCAGGCGTTTGCAGGCAAGCGCATATTTTCAAGCGCCGTCGTCAGGTCGCGGCTCAGCGTCTGCTGCGCTTCTGAGGGGAGCTTGGCTCCCTGACTGGTCAGGTAGAAGACGTCGATCGCGGTTTCGCCCTCCGTATCGATCAGCGCCACTTCGATGTTGCATTGATGCGTGCTGAGCGTGAGCGCGATTCGACGCAGAAGCCCGGGTAAATCCTGGGCAACAACCTGCAGCAGCGTGGAGTGGGAAGAGGATTCGGAGTCGAACTCGAGTCGGGTGGGAACTTCAACTTTCAGATTGCCGGGGTGGTTCAAATGGCGCCGCGCCTGCAGCAGTTGCTCAACCGATGCCTTCTGCGCCACCACATCATGCATGCTTTCGAGGAATCGGCCGCGCTCGCTGGGGTTCAGTTCGAGGGTCCGGAAGACATCCGAGAACAGGAAGCTGTCTACGATCACGCCCGCGTCGTTCGAGAACGCTCCCGCGCGCACAATGTTCATGCCCCAGGCCGCGAGCGCGCCGGCAACATCAGCGAACAGACGCGAGCGGTCGCGCGTAATTACTGTGAGATCGTAGAGCTGGCGGCTGGGCCGCAGATCGAGCTGCACCGGGTCCTTGTCGAGGTTCAGCGCCATCTGGAAATGGCTGCGAATCTGCTCCGGCAGCCGCGTTTGCAGATAACGCTGCGGCAGGCCTTCCAGGAAGTGCCGCAGCGCCTCGTATTGCGTGGCCGGAACCATCGACCGGATACGGTTGAGCAGCGTTGGATCGATGGCTGCGTGATAGCGCGTTTCGTCCACCGAGCGGTCCATGAAGTTGGCTGTGGCCATGTAAAACTGCCACAGGGTTTCGGCCTTCCATGGCGTAAGCGCCTCGGGGTTTACGGCCTTGATGTCGGCGAACGTCATGATCGTCAGCATCTTGAGCATCTGCGGGCTGCCGATCTTCTCGGCAAAGCCGCGCACGTTCTCGATGTCGAAGATGTCGCGCCGCATGGCTGATGACATTTCAAGATGCAGCCGGATCGGCTTTAGAACCGACTCGCGCTCCTCGGCATCGAAGTCCAGCCGGGCCAGAAAGCTGTCGGCCAGCTCAACACTTTGCGTCGCGTGGTCGCCGCTGCGCCGGCCCTTGCCGGTGTCGTGCAAGAGCAGGGCGAGCAGGAACAGATCGAGCCGGTCGATTTCAGGAAGCAGTTGCGCCAGCCGCTGCTCGTACTCGTGCGCCGGCTGCCGCAGGCTGTGCACGTTGTCGATCACAAGAAAAGTGTGCTCGTCAACCGTGTAGCGATGGTAGCTGTCGCGGATGACCAGCGCATCGATGCCGTGGAACTCGGGGATGAACATCTCCAGCACGCCGAGCGCATGCATGGTGCGCAGCGCATGCGCCGCATGGGGACCGAGCAGCACCTCGCGCAGTGCGTTCCACAGATACGGGCCTTCGGGAATGCGGATGGCCAGCACCGGCAGCGCGTCGGTAATGCGGTCCTCGGCAGCCTGCGAGAGCGTGTAGCCATGCGTGGCCATCAGGGTGAAGACGCGCAGGATCGCCGAAGTGTCGTTGAACTGAGCGCCCGGTTCGATGTCGATGCGGCCCTGGTCGAGCAGGAACTCCGTGCCGGCGATGGGTGTGCGGCGGCGGCGGAATTGGCGATAGAAGCTTACCGGAGCAGGCAAATGCTCCATCAAAAGCACCGCGCGGCGATAGATGACGCGCGCGTGCCGGTAGTAGGTCCGCATCCAGTAGGAGGGGTCGGCAGTGCCGCGTGTTTCCAGGCCGATCGACAGCGCCGCTGCTTCGTCCTGCGATTGCCAGTCGAGGATATTGTTGTCGCGGCCATGACGGAAGTGCAGAAAACATCGGGCTGCAGCCAGAAAATCGAAGGCCGCCTCAGCGTCGCCGCGCGCGCTCTGAAATACCCCACCCCGCTGCCGGGGCCATTCCTTGGTTTCCTTCAGATGGAACAGCACGGCGAACCAGACAGCGAGGTGATAATCGCGCAAGCCGCCGGGGCAGTCCTTCAGGTTCGGCTCGAGATGGAAGATGGTGTTGCCGTATTTGGCGTGCCGCGCCCGCGCAATCTCGCTCAGCTTCTGTGTAATGGGGTTCCACTCGCTCAGCACCAGGCCCGGAAACACTGCCTGGTGAAGCTGCTGGTAGAGAGGGTACTGGCCGGCGAGGAAGCGGCGATCGAGCGTGGCAAGAGTGAACTCGAGATTGTCAGGGTCGAAGCGGCCGGCCTCTTTCACCGTGCGCGAAGTGGGGCTGGCTCTCAGGCCCACGTCCCACATGCCCTGGATGATAGCCCGCACCGGCTCGCGCGAATGCTCCTGGGTCTTCTCGTCGGCGAACGCGAACAACACGTCGATGTCGGAATAGGGGAACAGATCCTTGCGCCCGTAGCCGCCGAGGGCGAGCAGAGCCGCGTTCTGCGCGGGCAGGCCGGCGAAGGCGCGGCGCCACATTTCCCCCAGGATGCGGTCCACGACGGCCGAGCGGCGGCGGATGGCGGCCGTGCCGTCTCCGGTGCGCTCGCAGGTCTGGCGCACCAGCGCCATCTCCCGCATATACTGCTCCCGTAGCTTTTCGCTTTCGGCGGCGTTCTGGTTTGCCCCGGACTTATTGCCGGCGGCCTGCTCCGCTGCCGGGGCAGGCTTATCGTTTTGTGCGACGGCCTGCGGAAAGGTGAGGCCAAGCGAAAGAAGGGCGCAGAGCGCGAGAGTGAGATACCGAGGCAAAGTTCTCATTCAGGAATTCTTCCTCCTGGAGATACGA
>JASIJX010000571.1 GCA_030049955.1 Acidobacteriaceae bacterium | reverse complement strand
TTCCGCGCGCTTGCGGTTTGTTGAAGTTGATCAAGGCGAAACTCCTCGCATACATCGAACTGAATCAGCACGAGGACCGAGCCGACAAGGTCTGCCGGAACCGGAGATGGAGCTTGAGCGGACATGTATCTGAAGGGGAGCGGGAAGCGGAACGAGAAGGCCGTCGAGTTGATGCTGTCGGGCCGCGCAAATCACCCTTAAGCAGCTTCTGGCCAGAAGCTTTGTTCCTTTAGATTATTGCTTTTTCCGGGACCGTTGTTGGATATGGTCGGGATCGGATCGACGACCTCCTCCGTGCGACAGGGCCTGGCATAGCGTTTTCAATCAATTACATCGGAGTGCAGGAACTGCCAAATACTTGTAAACACCCGCACGGGCGTCATAACAGCTTGCCTGTTTGGGTCGAGTTTTGGGTTGGAGCTCCCGAAGGAACAATATCGGCAAGAAGTCGACAAACTACATAATTCCAGTAGGAAAGCTGCGGATTGTAGAACGGCTCGTTATGCCGCTGGTCCGGCACGATGACAAGTTCCGCGAATGACCCGCAGCAGAAGGCAAGGTCCGATGCCATCTTCTGCGGAAACAGGCGATCCCGCCCCCCATGGACGATGAGTACAGGCGACGTACAGCTGCGAAGAGATTCGAGAGTGTTCCAGATCGGCGGCGCCACAAAGGCAAGCCATTTCGGCAATCCGATAACACATGCAGCCGCTTGAAACGATGTAAATGCGGCGCAGAGGATAAGATGCTTCGGTGCAATTCGATCCAAAATTGCAGCGGCGACACCGCTGCCCATGGAGAAGCCGAGAATGGATGGCTGCAAAGCTGGAACCAGCGCCTGCAATTGCCCGAAGGCCGCAATGGCGTCGTTTTCGCATTGATCCCAGCGCACAGCTCCTGTACTGCGTCCATACCCTGCGTAATCGAATACCAGTGACGCGACGCCGTGTTCTGCGAGAAGGTGCTGCACGGCAAACCAGTGGTCGACAGTCTCGCCAATTCCGTGACAGATCAACAACGCAGCGCGCACTGGTTCACGGGCGGGTGCCACAAAAATGGCATCGAGTACCCTCGATCCACTGACAATGCTGTGTCTCGAGGCGCTGTGGCCCGAGTCTTCGCCGAGGCGGGCTGGCCTAACCCTTTTTAGAAACCTGTCGCGCAGAATAAGCGTTCGGCTGGCTACCATCACTGCAACCGTGAAGCTGAGGCCGTCGAGGAATCCTGGTCTTCGATCGCGACTCATGGGGTTTTCCAGTTAGGCGGTTCTGCATAGTAAGAGTCCGTTATATTCTTACATTGCCACTCTTCTCAGCCAGCGAGGACTGCGTTGCGTCTCTGGTTTTCACCGGCAAGCGAGGTCCCCATCTACCGGCAGTTGGTCACCCAGGTCGCATTGGCGATCCTGAGCGGCGACCTGAAGCCTGGTGATCGGCTGCCGAGCACGCGCGAACTGGCGCGACGTTTCAGCATTCATCCAAACACCGTGAGCGCGGGATACCGGCAATTGGCGCGAGAGGGATGGGTCGAGCGCCGGCATGGCAGCGGGGTGTATGTCAAAGACGACTCCACACCGCCATCAACACCGGAGCAGATCCTGGATCAGCACATCGCTGCGTTCTTCCGGGCAGTGCGCGAGTTGCGGTTACCGGCGGCGGCCATCCGGCAGCGGGTGGCGGAATGGATTGCCTCGCCGCCTCCCGATCGCTTCCTGCTCATCGAATCAGACCCGGATGCCCGAGAGATCCTGCTCACGGAGATCGGGCAATCGACGAGGTGGCCTGTTTCAGGCATCTCCGTCGAAGAAGCTGCAAATCAGGAAAGATTGCTTGGCGCGGTCCCGCTTTGCCGGCCAAGCAAAGAGAAAGCGATACGAGTACTCTTGCCCGCCGGAATGGAGTTGATCACGCTGAAAATCCGCTCGGCGAACAAGTGGCTCGATCCGGAGCTGCCCTCGCTCAATAACAAGCTGATTGGAGTGGTTTCCAACTGGGTCGATTTCCGGGAAGGGGCGAAGACCATGCTGTCAGCTGCGGGGGTCGACCCGGATCTGCTCGTGATACGCAGTCCACGGCGTCCGCGGTGGCAGCGTGGGCTCGAACAGACAGGCGCCATTATTTGCGATGCGCACACCGCAGCTGTGAGGGAATTACCGAAGGGGCCAAAAGTGTTCGTCTTCTCTGTACTGGCCGACGCCGCCCGGATAGAATTGGGCGAATTCCCGGATAGCTCCTGAATTTTGTGACACTCGCGAAACTGTGTGGACGAGCCTTTTTCGGGTATTCGCAATGGCTAATCTCATGCCATGTTCGTTGCTCGAAGGAGGTCCAGGCCAATGAATTCAGTTTCCAGTGAAACCCCGGCGTTCGTTCCCGATGCACCCCTCGTCGTGGACACTCCTTATCGAAGGCGCGGCTTTTGGGCTCTGATTGCCACGCAATTTCAGGGCGCGTTCAGTGACAACATTCTGCGCAACCTGCTGCTCTCGATCGTCATCGGGATGAATCTGGCAAAGACCGAGCGCGAGACATTTGTCTCGGTCGTGACCTTCCTCTTTTCCGTTCCCTTCTTATTCCTAAGCATGCCGGGCGGCTGGCTGGCCGACAGGTTCAGCAAACGGCAGGTTACCGTCTGGACCAAGGTCATGGAATTCGTCTCCATGCTTCTTGCCACCGCGGGGCTGGCGACTCATACGCTGGGCCTTACGTTGGCTGCGCTGACCCTGGTTGCCAGCCAGGCGGCACTCTTCGGACCGTCGAAGTACGGATTGCTGCCGGAACTACTACCCGAGAAGTTTCTTTCATGGGGCAATGGCGTTATCGAGTTGGGAACGTTTCTGGCGATCATTATCGGCACGGTCGCCGGCGCGTGGATGGGCGAGCACTTCGGCGGGCACGAGGTGTACGCCGGTTATGTTCTGCTGGGACTTTCCGCGATTGGATTTGTGACCAGCATGGCGATCGACAACGTGCCGGCGGCGGCGCCCGAAAAGCCATTCCGGCTGAATATTGCCGGCGATCTATGGGTGCAGATCGGGAAGATGCGGAAGGACCGGGCACTGTTTTTGGCCGTGCTCGGCAACACTTATTTCTGGTTCCTGGGCTCGTTGCTGTTCGCCACAATCGTAGTGTATGGGCCAGACGTGCTGCACGTCAGTCAGACCCGAACCGGATATTTGAATGCGACGCTTGCCGTGGGCATCGGCATCGGCAGTATGGTCGCCGGCTGGGTGAGCGAAAACAAGATTGAATACGGTCTGATCCCGCTCGGGTCGATTGGCATGACCTGCACAGGCTTTGCGCTTGGCATCACATCGCACGGAATGGCCGGCTCGGCAGCGCTGCTCGGCCTGCTGGGCTTTTGGGCAGGATTCTTCGCGGTGCCGGTGAATGCACTCATCCAGCACAAGCCGGCTCAAGAGGACAAAGGCGGCATCATCGCGGCAGCCAATCTGCTCTCGTTTGTGGGCATCGCCATCTCGTCAGGCGTGTACTTTGTTTTTACCGCTTTCATTCATCTCGATCCCCGCGGTGTGATTGTCGCCGCGTCGTGCATCACGGCCGTCAGCACGGCATATGTTCTCTACCTTTTGCCCGAATGGTTCGGCCGCCTCATTTTGTTCTTCGTCACACGCACGGTTTACCGCGTGCGCGTTCTCGGCCGCGAGAGCTTTCCTGAAAAAGCAGGCGCGCTGCTGGTCTGCAACCACATGTCGTTTGTGGATGTGGCACTGCTGGTGGCGGCTACGGACCGGCCAATCCGGTTTCTGATGTACCAGGGCATTTACGAGCACCCGCTCGTCAAGCCCCTCGCAAAGATGGTCAAGGCCATTCCTATCTCGAGCGAGCAGCATCCGCGCGAGATGTTGCACTCGCTCTCCTCAGCCAGCGATGCGCTCCGCAACGGCGAGATCGTATGCATCTTCGCCGAAGGGCAGATCACCCGCACTGGGCAACTGCTGCCGTTCCGTCGCGGACTGGAGCGGATCATGAAGGGGGTCAATGTCCCAATCATTCCCGTGAACCTGGACGGCGTTTGGGGAAGCATCTTCAGCTTTGAGCGCGGGCGCTTCCTCTGGAAGAGGCCACGGCGGATTCCGTACTCCGTAACCGTCAGCTTTGGAAAACCGATGCCGCCCAACTCGACGGCTGTGGAAGTCCGCCAGGCGGTGCAGGAACTGCACGCAGCGGCCTTCGAGATGCGCAAGCCGCACATGAGAACGCTGGACAGGGCATTTGTACGTTCCGCACGGCAAAAACCCTGGCAGTTCTTCATGGCCGATGGAAAGACGCCAAGCGTGTCCTTCGGATCGGCACTCAACAAGACCGTATACATCGCGCTCCGGCTGCGCAAGCAAATCGGAGAAAAGGCGATGGTCGGTGTTCTGCTTCCTCCCTCTGTCGGCGGAGCACTGACGAACTATGCGCTAATGCTGATGGGCCGGGTGCCGGTGAACCTGAATTACACCTCGTCAAACGAGGTAGTGGCGAGTTGCGTGGAGCAATGCGGCGTCGACGTAGTGATTACGTCGAAGGCGTTTCTCGAGCGCGTCCCGAATCTCGTAGTTCCCGCGCGGACACTGCTGCTGGAGGAAGCGCTCGACCGGCCGGGGCCGAGAGAAAAGCTGTGCGCGCTCGCATTGGCGTGGCTGGCGCCTGTGGGTTTGCTGAAGCGCCTGTTGAGCGCGCGTGCGATAAAGCAAGCACATTCTTCAAGCAAGGAAATCGACGATCTGGCAACGATCATCTTTTCGAGCGGAAGCACCGGCAACCCCAAGGGCGTGATGCTCACGCACTTCAACATCATGTCGAACATCGGTCAGCTAAGTCAGGTGTTCATGCTGGGTGGGCGCGATAGGATACTCGGCATTCTGCCGTTCTTTCATTCCTTCGGATTCACGGCAGGCCTGTGGCTGCCAGCGGTGCAAGGTGTGGGTGTGGTCTTCCATCCCAATGCACTGGATGCGCAGGCGATCGGCGCGCTCGTGGAGAAATTCAGGATCACGTTTCTCATTGCAACCCCGACGTTTCTGCAGGCGTATATGCGGCGCTGCACTCCGGAGAGTTTCGGCTCGCTCGAATATGTGCTGGTGGGAGCGGAGAAGTTGCCCGAGCGTCTGGCCATGGCCTTTGAGGACCAGTTCGGCATCCGGCCGCTGGAGGGCTACGGCTGCACCGAGTGTTCGCCCGTCGTGGCCGTCAACGGCAAAGATTATCGCGCGCCGGGATTCCGGCAGGTGGCGGCCAGGCGCGGGAAGATCGGACATCCATTGCCGGGAGTTTGCGTAAAGGTGGTGGATATTGAGACTGGCCAGCCGATGCTACCCGGAATTGCGGGCATGCTGCTGGTGAAAGGCCCCAACGTGATGCGCGGCTATCTCGGCCAGCCTGCAAAGACAGCCGAAGTGCTGAATGACGGGTGGTACACGACCGGCGACATCGCAACACTGGAAGAGGACGGATTTCTCGCCATCACCGACCGGCTCTCACGCTTCAGCAAGATCGGCGGCGAGATGGTGCCTCATATTCGCATCGAGGAAAAGCTGCACGAGTTGGCCGGCGCCACCGAACAGGTATTCGCAGTGACGGCGGTCCCCGACGAGAAGAAGGGCGAACGGATCGTCGTGGTCCACACGCTGCCGGAATCGAAACTGGAGCCCGTCCTCGATGCGTTCGCACAGTGCGATTTGCCCGCGCTGTGGAAGCCGAAGCCGAAGCAGTTCATTCATGTAGATGCGATCCCTACGTTAGGTACGGGAAAGATGGATCTGCGCGGCATTCGAAATCTTGCCGCATCATTGGCCATTGAAACTGAAACAGAAGTCCGTATCTGAGGTGCGCCGATGGAAATCCTTGGCTTATTGGCTCTTGGAGTGGCAATCGGAATTCCGGCAATTGCGATTGTTGCTTTGGTTCGAAGCAAGGCCGCTGAAAGCCGCGCCGAAGAGAATTCAGATGCGTTCTCTAACCTGGAACGCGAATTCGCCGGATTGCGGCGTGAGATGGCCAGGCTCTCGGAACGAGTTACGAAACTTGAGTCCGCTTCTGTCCCGACTGTTGAGCCGGCGCCTGCGCCAGTGAAACCAAGTACGGCTCCCGTTCAGGTCTCTGCGGCTACGGAATCAGTGAACGCACACGCGGAGCACAAGGTTGAGCCTGCCGTCGTGCCGGCCAGGGTGGTCGAAGCGAAAAAACCCGAGCCTACCGAGCAGGTAAACAGGAAAGAGCCCGTGTTCTCCGCGCCCAGCTCATCAACGGTCGAACCACCAACACAGCGGCCGCAAGCACCGCCGTTTACGGTTCCTTCGTTTGCAGCTTATGAGCCAGCGAAGCCGCAAACAAGCGTCTTTGAGCGGCTGAAGACCAATCTGCCCCTTGAACAGTTTTTGGGCATGAACTTGTTCGCGAAGATCGGCATTGTTCTGCTGGTGCTGGGCTTCGCACTGCTTGGCCGGCTCGCACTCATTTCGATGGGACCCGCCGAGCGCGTCGCGCTCATTTACGCCGTAACCGGCGTTCTGCTCGGCGGAGGCATTTGGCTCGAAAAACGCGAGCGATATCGGCTCGTGGGTCGCACAGGAATCGGCGGTGGATGGGCACTATTCTTCTTCACCACCTACGCAATGCATCATGTGGCGCCAATGACAGTGCTGCGGTCGAACACGCTTGACTGCATCCTCATGCTGATCGTCGCTGTTGCAATGGTGGCGCACACACTCCGTTACCGGTCGCAGCTTGTAACCGGTCTTGCGTTTCTGCTTGCCTTCTCCACGGTGGCGCTCAGCCAGGACAGTGTCTATGCGCTCGTTGCCGGTCTCATCCTTGCGCTTGGTATCGTCGCCATTGCGCTCCGCATGAGCTGGTTTGAGCTCGAAGTCTTCGGCATTCTGGCCAGCTATGCCAACCACTTTTACTGGCTCTACAAGCTCTATCCAGAAGGCGTCGCCGGCCATCCATTTCCGCAATTCTGGTCGAGCGTAGTCATTCTCGTTCTTTATTGGGCGGTCTTCCGTGTCTCGTATGTCCTGCGCGTCATTCGGTCTAAACGCGAAGAATCAATCTCGACTATCGCCGCGCTGGCCAACACGATGCTGCTGCTCGCTGTGATGAAGTTCCAATCGACGCACCCGGAGTGGGCGTTTTATGCGCTACTCATTCTGGGCGCGCTCGAGTTTTCATTCGGGCAGTTGCCGGTGACGCGTCGCCGGAGGGCGGCGTTCGCGCTGTTGAGCGTCGTGGGAACACTGCTCACCTTCGCCGCGGTTCCATTCAAGTTCAGCGGTAACAACATTGCGCTCTTTTGGATGATCGCTGCCGAGGCCCTACTCGTCGCGGGCATTGTCCAGCGCGAATCGCTCTTCCGCCGCCTCGGACTCCTCGCAGGATGCATGACCGGTGCATTGATCGCGATTGAAGCGGGAAACATCGTCGAATTAAGAATGTCCTCGGAAGCGATGCTTCTCAAGGATGGCGTCCTGCTCTTCACTTCGAGCGCGATGTTCTATCTGAATGCATTGTTCCTGCGCAGGAAATGGGAAGAGCTTTTCGGAAAGTTTGAGGCCGCGCTGGCGACATGCCAGAGCTATCTAGGCTGCATCACGGCATTCCTGGCCACATGGGCTCTCCTCACAGCGGACTGGACGGCGCTCGGCTGGGCCGTGCTGCTGCTTGGCGCGGCTTTCGGGGCAAGACGGCTCAGGAGCACACACCTGCTCGCGCAGGGGTGGGCGCTGGCCATTGCGGTTGCAGTTCGCGCACTGGTATTCAACTGCCGCTTTGACGTTCTCTATCCGCACCACGTCGGTCTGCGGCTGCTCACTCTGCCAATGCTTGCAGCGATGTTCTACGCCGTCGCGTGGATGCTGACCGGCGTGAGAGATCTTCCATTTGCCTTGCGCACGTATTCACTTTGGGCGGGCTCGGCACTGCTGGCGATGCTTGCCTGGCTCGAGCTGCCACAGGCCTGGGTTGCACCGGTATGGATTGTGCTGGCAGTTGGGCTGTGCCTCGTTGGCAGGCGTTTGCGCCTGGCGAGCCTTACCTATCAGGAGCATGTGCTTGCCGTCGCAGCCGTCGCACAACTCATCGCGGTCAATATCGATGCGGCACGCGCGATCGACCGGTATCTACCGCTTATCGGCTGTGCGGCGGCGTTCTACGTAATCTCGCGTTTCTGCACGCAGAAGGATGCTTCGTACCGCCGTCCCGCCGCGTGGCTGCACACCTGGACCGCGACGGCCCTGCTCGCGGCGCTGACCTGGCACGAGTCGCCGCAACCGTGGATCACCGTCATCTGGATTCTGTTCGCTCTGGCGTTGGCCATCATCGACCGTATCCGCAGCTTCGAGGAGCTGCCCTGGCAGGCGCATGTACTCGCAATTCTTGCAGTAGTCCGAGCAGTTACGCTCAACTACTTTCTTACCGGCACGTGGCATGGCGTCCACATCCGTCTCATCTCGATTGCAATCCTTGTCACAGGCCTGTATATGCTTGCCCGTTGGGTGAGACTGCCAGAGACGGTGCAATCCTCCGATATGCGCCATGCGTACACATGGGTCGGCAGCGGTCTGGCGGCGTGGCTGCTGTGGGCCGAGCTGCAGCCGATCAGCGTGGCGCTGGGGCTCGGCGTTTTTGGGCTGGCATTGTTCGAAATCGGCGCATGGCGCGAGCAGAAGCAGCTTCGTCTGCAGGCTTACGCGTTGCTCACAGCATCGTTTGCGCGCATCTTCTTTGTGAACCTCACCGCGGCCAAATTGTCCGGTGACCTGCTCAGTCCGCGAATCTACACGGTCGTGCCACTCGCGCTCATCTACTTCTATGTCTGGGCACGACTGCAATCGACAGATGCGAAACCTGAAGGAGGTCCCGTTCGCAGTCTCATCGCGTACTTCGGTTCCGGCTCGATCGTCGCGTTGCTGTACTGCCAGGTGGTTCCGGAGTGGATTGTTGCAGCGTGGGCCTTTGTCGTGGTTGCCCTGATGGCAGCGGCGCTCGCATTCGACAAAGAAGTCTTTCTCGATCAGTCCATTCTTTTAACGGCAGGCATCGTAGTGCGCAGCCTGGCGCACAATATCTTCGGCTCAAGCTACTTTACCGAGGGTGGATGGCGCGGCCGATTTTCGGCAATCGCGTTGACAGCGGCTCTGCTCTTCGCCACGCTTCCCATCGCCTTTCGCCTGCGTCGGCGATACGCAGATCGTCCGCGCGTGTCGTTCGTCAGCCGGTGGCTGGCGGCACGAAGGCCCGAACAGATTCTGTTTTTTGTCCCGCTGATGCTCATTGTGCTCACAATTGCCGTCAAGATGAATCCCGGAATGGTAACGCTCTCCTGGGGTATTGTGGGCGTTGCCGTTATCGTGCTCGGCCTACTGGTGAGCGAACGAAGCTACCGGCTCGCAGGCCTCTTTCTCCTTCTGCTGTGCGTGGGCAAGATTGTCTTCCGCGATGCGTGGCGGCTGGATGACCGCGACCGCTACATCACCTTCATTGTGTTGGGCGCGGCGCTCACGCTGGTCTCAGCACTCTACAGCAAGTATCGCGACCAGGTGAGCCGGCTGCTATGAAGCGCATTCTGGCCATCGCAACAATCCTGCTTATCGCGGCCGCAGCTCTCTACATGGCGCAGCGCCTGAAGCGCCAGGATACTGTGAGTCCCGACGCCGTTCTCGATGCCGCTGCGAACCTGCAGCGCGATGTCACGCGCGCGCCCATGCAGCTTACCCGGCTTTCCGATGCGGAAGAGACTCGCATTGGCGACGCGCTCGCACAGCAATATCTCAGCCAACTATCCGCGTTCACCCCGCAAATGCGGGCTACGGAAGGCTACGTCGCGGAGGTGGGCAACCGTGTTGCTACTCATGCAAGGCGCAGGCTCAACTATCGCTTTCACCTGATTCCCAATGCAAACTTCATCAATGCTTTCGCCGTCCCTGGCGGCCACGTATTCATCGGCCAAGGGCTCATCGATCAGATGACCGACGAAGACGAGCTCGCTTTTGTGCTCGGGCACGAGATCGAGCATATCGATCACTACCATGCTGTCGAGCGGGTGCAGATTGAAGCGCGCCTTCACAGCCTTAATCTAGATGTCGTTGCAGAGCTCGCGCAGATTCCCATGTCGTTATGGCAAGCTGGTTACAGCAAGGATGAAGAGTTCGAGGCTGATCGAGAGGGATTGCGGCTGTCAACCGTCGCCGGATATTCCCCGCAAGGCGCAGTCTTGATGTTCAACCGTTTAGAGGAACTCGATCGCGAATACGTCGAGCGCTCGACCACGCCGGTTGGAGAATTGAGCCAGATCGCCATTGAGGGGCTGGAAGGCTACTTCCGCTCTCATCCGGAAACGTCAGAAAGGCTTGCGCAAGCACAAAGGATCATCACCGAAGATCCATTGCCTATGGGCAGACAATTGACGCGGTTGCGAAACGGGTCGGCCAGAGACAAAAAGGGCACTGGCTGCTGAGAGCCCGTGAAAGATGTTGGGTGAACCCGGCCCGCTCCGGCCGCACGACTACCGCCTGAAATGCGGTACGCCGTGTTGCGACCGGAGGTCGCCAGTTTGCGGACGAGCAGAAAAACCCGCTGGCAGCGCAGACGCCCATTTGCTAGTCTTGGCACAACATGATCAAACAGTCTGGCGCAGTCAGTGTAACTTTACTTCTGATTTGCTCTCTTCCCTTGCTGGCGCAGAAAAACGTTTCGACCCAGGCAATCCGCTTTCAAGGCGCAGCACAATTTACGCAACAGGAACTGCTTGCGGCCGCCGGCTTGAAGCCGGGCAAGCGTCTGAACTCTGGCGAAGTGAAAGCCCATGCAAAGCAGCTCAATGATACGGGCCTCTTCAAGGAGGTCAAGTATACATCCGATAACAAGACGCTACTCTTTACTTTGACGTTGTCCAGCCAGCTTTTCCCCATGCACCTGGAGAATGTGCCCCTTACGCCGGGCAAAGAACTCGACGCCGAACTCCACGAACGCTTCCCGCTCTATCACGGCCTTTTGCCGGCCAATGGCTCCATGGTCGAAGGAATCTGCCGGACATTCGAAGAGATGCTGGCGGCCAAAGGCGCCAAAGTTACGGTGCAAGCCGATCTCACCAGCGGCCTGGGTCCGCAAAAGCTCACGGCTGTGAACTTCTCAGTCGCTTCGCCGGCGGTGCATATCGGCCGCATCCATCTTGGCGGAATCTCGCCCGCTATGCTGGCAAAGGCCGACCTTCTGGCCAGCCAACAGAGCGGAAACAGCTTCGACACCGAGAACACGGCTATCGGTCTTCAGCACGTTTTCGAAGACCTCTATCATGATCAAGGTTATGCGGCCGTGCAAGTGGATGTTGCCCAGGTCGATCCTCTGGTCGTCTCGGATCAGTCCATCGATGTTCCCTATGCGGTGACGATCAAGGAAGGTGAGATTTACAAACTCGGAAAGATCGATCTTCCGGCCAACGCGTTGGTATCGCGCGCAGACGTTGAGAAATTGCTGTCCAGAAAGCCGAATGACTCTGGACGGCCGCTCGACCTGTTTCTCCTAGCCGTTCGCGACGCATACAGTGCCCATGGCTATCTCGATTGCTCCATCGTTTTACATCCTTCCTTTAATGAGGCTACTCATATAGTGGATTACAGCCTTGAAATCTCTCCGGGCTCGCTGTACCGCCTAGCCTCGGTCAAATTCGACGGAGCCCCCGACGTGATGGCGGCCAAGCTTAATCTCGCTTGGAAGATGGCGCCGGGCGACGTATTTGACGAGAGCTACCTATCAAATTTTGCAGCGCTGGCACAGAAGAGAGACAAGACAGTGTCGAAATGGATGCAAACAGTCATCACCACTTACGACTTCAAGGCTGACCCTGCCACGCACCAGGTTAACTGTATCTTCCATTTCGCCAAACCCGCTGAGGGTCCGCGATAGCTACTTTCCGGTACCAAGACGTGATGTACGAACTGCCTCAATGGCGCTGGGTCCGGCGAAAACGAAGGACCTTCTTTGTGGCTGCGATTTCTTCCTCAACGGTCTTCCACTCCGCTTGGACGGCCGGCGAGCAGTTCGACTGCCATCCTGCTCCACTTTCGAGATGTCTGCTGGCGAGCGCTGCATCATCTGCGCTGAGCGCCTGTCTCGCGGCCTCGATGCATTTCGTTACATTCTGATCGGCAATTAACCGAACCCGGGCTGACAGTCGCCTCTCGATTGCGGTGGTGCCGGCCGGCCCCGCCGGAGCTTCGATGGACGACTGCGCAAGGCGTTGAAGAGCGGCCTCGTAATTGGCCCCGTGCAGTGTTGCGTAGACAAATCCAAGGGATTCGAGCCGTGCCACCTCCAAGTTGAGCATATCGCTAGAGGATATGAATGCTGCCTGCACCCGTTTGGCCTGCCTGACGCCGGCAGACTCAGCCTGAATGAGTCCAACAGCCGCGTCGAAGAGTTGCATTTGGCAGTAGCGATCCACATCGGCGAGCAGCCGGTCGACCTGCTCTTCCAACGCGCTTTGCTTGAGCGTCGCTTCCTCTAGCAATCGCCGCAGCGCGGGTTCGTCCACCCGCTGGAGAACAGGATCGAGGAGGCGCAAAACCGCCTCATAGTCCTGCTCCCCGAGCAGCCGCTTGGCCTCAAGAAAACTGCGCTCGACCAGGTCCTGAGAAATGCGCTCGGCTGCGGCAGATCTGGCCAGGTCCATCAGCTCTGTAATTTCCGGCGACGAGAAGCCGTCCTTTTCGCATTTTTCGAGGACCTTAACGGTCTCGAGATAGAGGTGGTCCTCGAGGAGCTCTCTGGCCCTTGCCATGTAATCGGCGAGCAGGCGCTGTCGCTGTTCCCGGGTCATGCGCTGGGCGATTGCCGATTCGAGCTTTAGCAGTTCGGCGCTCCCGGGCAATCGTGCAAGGGCTTCGCGCACGCGAATGAGAGCCTCAGATGGCGGAAGCTGACGGCAGGCATTACCCACTTCGGCCACCAATTTTTTATTCTCAAGCTCTTTGAGGCGCGGAGTGATCTGTATTTTCAGGCGCAACAAGGTGGGCTCGGCGGGAAAAGTTTCGAGCGCGCGTGTGAGCTCGCTTGTGGCGGATTGCACCTCTTCAATGGTGAGAGCAGACAGGGCCTTGTCCTGGAGAGCGCTCACCACCCGCTTGCGCTCCTCAAGCCGAACTGCTTCGGCAAGATCATCTTTCAAACGCAGCAGTTCCGGATCGGTAGGTGCGAGAGTCTCCACTTCGGCGATAGCACTGGATGCCTCCAACAGGCGAGAAGAAGCAAGACTATCCTGTGCGTCCCTGAGTAGTTTTTCTACTTGCGCCTTGCGGCGCGCTTCTTCGGCTTCCTGTTGCAGGGCCATGCAGATGGCCAGAATGCGCGAGTTTGACGGATCCAGTTCACGCGCTTTGCCGGCCAGCTCCTGGGCGGAATCGAAGTTGCCGGCGTGGCGCGCAGATTCGGCCTCGCGCATGAGCTGTTGGACTCTCTCCCGAGTCTGCTTTCCGGTGTTCGCCTTTGCAAGAAGCACCGTGATTTCCGAATTCCCAGCATCAAGTTGTAGCGCTTCATTGCAGACAGAAATTGCCTGATCCCAATTGCGCGCTTCGATAGCGTCTCTAGCTGCCTTGCTCAACTGTTCTACCCGCTGGCGCAGCTTTTGGAGGGTGAAATAATGGTCGACTGCCGCCATCATCTTTTTGGCCGCAGGATTCTTGCTTTCCAAGCGCAGAACCTGGTTGAGAAGCGTCTTGGCTTGCAAATAATCGCCTGAATCCACAACTGTCTGCGCCTCCGCCACCAGATCGGTAATTCGCTGCGCCTTGAGTTGCGCGCCCACTGCATTCAAATCCGCGGCCATCTCACTGGCGTCGCCATAACGCTCCATCGGTTCCTTGGCGAGCGCGCGAGCGATGATCTCATCGAGTTGCGGCGGGTATGAAGACAGATAATTCCCGATAGGCAGCGGATTATCTTGGAGGATCTGTTGAAGAATCGCCGGATAATCCGCGTCGAAGGGCAGCACTCCGGTGATGAGCTGGTACAAGACCACGCCGGCCGAAAAAATATCGGAACGGCCGTCGAACGGATCGCCACGAAGGCGCTCGGGCGCCATGTAGGCCGGCGTACCAACCAGCGTTCCTGTACGGGTGAGGTTCTTGTCCGCAGGCTGCTGGCCTTTGCGGGCGATGCCAAAGTCGAGCAGTTTCACCGTACCGTCGCGCAGCACGATAACGTTGGCCGGCTTAACGTCGCGATGAATCATTCCCTGGTGGTGCGCATATGCCAACGCCGCGCAAACCTGCTCGATGATATCCAATCTCTGGCTAAGGTGCAGGGACTCCTTGTCGCGAATAATCTTGTCCAACGGCTGACCATCAAGGTATTCCATCACGATATAGGGCAAACCGTCTTCGTTGCCGAAATCGTAGACTATGACAATATTCGGATGAAGCAGATTTCCCGTGTGCCCCGCCTCCTGATAGAAGCGTTGCAGCATTTCGGATTCGCCTGAAAAGCCTTCGGTGAGGGTTTTAATGGCTACATCGCGGCCGATACGCGGATCACGGGCGCGATAGACAACACCCATGCCCCCTTGTCCGAGCACGCCGACAATCTCGTACTTTCCGATGCGCCCTGGTGTTGGCTTTTCCACGGCTCACCTATCCGCTCCCGGCCGCCGGTTGATTTCTAATGCTGCCGGCGCTCTTATTCCGAGGGTCTGTCCCCACCCATATCCTTGAAATTGAACTGAGCTGCGAGGAAAGTTCTGGCCTTCGCTCGCTCTGGCGTGTCAGCCGCGGGCGTGGCGTTAAGGTAGAGAAGGTAAAGCTCGGCGGCTCCATCATTGTCGCCGTCGGCGGCCCTGCGATCGGCCCGGCTGAGTACAAGCTGGGGTAATTGCGCGGCTGTGGCCTTGGCTTTCTCGATCAGCTCGTCGCGTGTCTTGTTTTCGTCTTCTTCAAAGTAGTCATTGTCGTTGGGAATAACTCCGACATTTTGTATGCCCTGGGTATCCTCCGGTTTCACATTTTCCAGGGTGGAGTATTCCCGAGGCGTCTCTCTCGTCACGCTAGTACGATCCACCACTTCCGCGCCAACGCTGTCGAGAATGTGAAATTGCACGTCAAGAGCGATGCGCAAATGGTAAACGACCTGCGTGTAGGTATACGGACGCTCCTCATCCTGCAGTTTGGTTTTGGGAATCATGTCGAGCTTTTCATGCAAGTCCTCAACCGCCTTCTGATCATCATCGACCACTTTCTGAGCATCCTTGATTTCGTTTTTCTTGCCGCGCGCCTGCGCACCCTGTAACACGCTGCGCGCCGATTCCAGTTGATTGGTGGCGTGCTCGTAATCGCGACTGGCCTCAGCCCAAGCCTCGTTTGGAATCTCCTGCTGCCCAAATCGGTACATCGACTGTTTAGGAATGTTGTCCTGTGACTTCAGCATCTCGTGTTGCAAAACGTCTCCGACGAGCTGGAAATTTGGCGGAACTGGAGGAGCATCCTGCTGGCGGATCACCTTGACATCCAGACCGGATGATTCCAGGCCGGTGGCCAAAGCGTCGGTAAGCTGAGCGGGGAAATTCCCAGCATCGCGCCGAGAGGTCTGGTCACGGAAAACCACCATGACCGAGAGCCGTGACTTGAGCAGATGCGATGCGCGAGCGGTGGTCATCTCATCGTGGATCGCGCCCAAGTTATCCGGAGACTTGTACTGGAGCGCTTCGGATAGATACGCCCAGCCCACGTTGACTCCGGTTCCGTCCGGCTTTTCGACATACCGCTTGCCCTGTTGCAAGTAATAGCTGCTTAGATCCCCGCCGAGAACGGCTATGCGATCCTGCAACCCGGGATCGCTGGTCAGCCGGTAACAGCGTTGCAAATATCCGTAGGCGGTCTGGATGCCGATTTCATCGCTGATTCCGTTGATCGGTTCATGCGCCTTCTGAAGACTGGTGGCGGCCTGCTCGGCGGCCTGGACGTACTGGTCCTTCAGCGAATCGAGTCTCTCTGTCACCAGCGCCCGCGGATCCTGGGGAAGATCATCGAGCACTTCGTAAGCGACGAGGATATCCCCGCGGCTCTCCGCGTCCTGGCTCTTCTGCATCGCGGCCGCTGCGGCGGATTTATCGGCAAAGATTTTGGCCTGCTCTCTGGCCTGTTTCAAGAGCGCCGTCGTCTCGGGGCTGGGAACCATTGCCGAAGCCTTCTCGAGGTCGCTTACAGCGTCCGGCCAGTCAGGGACTTCTTCCACATCCTTGGCATGGGCTACATACAAGGCGGCAATCGCATCGATATCGTGCGCTATCTTGATGTTTTCCTGTGCAAAGGGACGGAGCGGATCGATGATTTGCGCAGCCTGGTCGGCATGGCGCGCAACGATCTGCATTTCGGCATCGTACAGTGTCTTATCGAATGAGGCGCGTGCTGCCGCGGTTTGTTTTTTCGCGCTGGCTCCTTCGGCAGTCGCCGGCTCGACACTCACCGCCCCACCTGCCAGTTTTTCGGCCGCGATGAGGTTCGCATAACCGGCCGTATGCTGATTTAATGCCTGAGTGTAAAGATTGAGCTTCTCAGTAGAGATGCGGCTAAGAGTGATCACTTCATCGTGAATCTTTGAAGCGAGAAGCGTCGCCGCGGGATCGTCCGGCGCCAGCGCCTGCGCCTGATTCACCATCTGATGCGCATCCGCCAGCTTGTTGTAATCCGGATCGTCGCCAGATTTCGAGTTCTCATAGGCCTGGCGATCTGTGTTTGCGACGGCCATGTACAGCGCCGCCAAGGCTTTCCTGGCAGCGAGCAGGTGAGCACCCGCGGTGTAATTGTTGAGATATAACTGCCAGCCGGGAATATCACCTTGCCTGTCGGCACGAAGGTACTCAGCCAACTCCCGGTCGGGCGCAGCCACAAAGACGAGCTTGACACCGGGGTCGAGGGGGACGATCTGCGTCGCCACAGGATCAGAGGCCGGCAAAATCGTGCCTACAATCTCAGCCTTTGCAGCCAAATCTGCCGAAGTGGAAGAACCGGGCTTATCAAATTTCAAATTCGCGGGAACGACACAAGCCGAGCCGGCGGCCTGGGTCAGGATCAGCTCGCCCTTCGAATCGCGTTCCAGCGACATTCCATCGGCCAACTGAACCTTGGACAATTTGTGATACGCATTCTTATCAAAACTGGTAGCGTTGCCGCAGAGAGATACTTCATTTTTCCCGTTCAGGACGAAATCGGATATTTGTTCATAGGCTTGGCGCCCGCTTGCTGAATAGATTTCGATGACAGTCAGCCCGGGGGTCTTGGCGAGCAACGACAGGCGAACCAGAGGTAGCAGAATTACGCAAAGCGCGGCCGGCCAGCGCAGCCGGCCGGCGGACCGAGCAACAGATGTCCTCATAAATTGCCCTCAGAAGTGCGCGGATCGGATGCTTCTCACAATGGGAGAGGCCCACAGAAGTCCGTGGTATAATGCGCTTCACTGTACCAAGTTCGAACAGGACGTGCAACAGGAAATTAGAGTTCAACTCCCGAAGCACAAACGGTATGAAAGTCGAATCGCCTCGCACGCTGGCCGGCTCCATTACGGGGTCCGCAGCAGCGGATTCAGTGGTGAAGATCGCCATGATCTTCCGGGTGTGGGCGCCCGCCTCAGCGGAACCTAAAGACCACCACTCTGCAAACGCCCTGCGACAGCGTCCGGGCGTGCTGGCGCTCATTGAAGACGCCGCAGCCTCAAAGCGCGGGGTGTTTCTTGCCACGGACGACCTTTTGGCCATCTCCGGCCTAAAAGAACCAGCCGATGCCCTGGTGCTTTCGCGCCAGATTCAACACGGAATGCGAGGATTCCGTGGCCATGCCAGCGCAGCCGCGGTAGCTCTGTCAATTGCGATCGACTTCAGTGGCTGTCCTGCGCCGGCGGTAACAAAAAAAACAGATGAGGATGAAAATCTTCCTAAACCCGCTTGGTTGTCGCCGGAGATAACGAGTCAGACACAGCAGATTTCTCACGATCTCATCAGCTTGCTGGCTATATCCAAGCCGGCTCAAGTCCTCATTACGCATGACCTACTGCAGCAGATTACGGCTATCAAAGGGCTTCCCCTTAAGTCGTTTCCCGGGCGCTTCGGCGTGTATGAATACCGGTGGACGGGGGAAGACGAACTGGAGCGCCTGCAGAGCGAGCCGCAATTTACGCTCGCCGCACTTCCATCCACAGTTCCTGCCGAAGCAGCAACGACAGAATTGAAGGATGCAACTACTGGGACAATTGGCGCCGGCGCGGTGGGGACGGTCCTGGATGAACTTCAACGCGAACGAGGAATGGCACAGCGGCTGCGGACAGTTCTCCGTCCGCGGCCCGCCTTATGGCCCGGCATTCTTGCAGTTGCTGTTATTGCTGCTATCGCACTAGTAGTATTTGGACTCTTTCATATCCATTCCTCCGCGCCCACGAACACTACGCCTCTCTCACCCGTATCGAGAAATGCGCAAGGCCAGACGCCGGATAGTCCACCTGCGGCAGCTGCTCATGCAACTTCCAAAAACAAGGCGCCGCAGGCTTCTTCTCCACGCATGAAGAACGGCAGGCAAATACTGGCAGCGCCAGTACAGGCTGGTGCAGAAACATCGTCAGCCACGGCGACCGCGCCGTCGCAACCATGCACGCTGCCCGGCGAGATCAATAAATATGCCAATCTTGCGGAGAGCCGTCGAGAGCGCGGTGACTATGCAGGAGCAATACGCCTCTTTCGCGAGGTCCTCAACTGCGATCCCAACAATGTCCAGGCGCGCGAAGGCCTCAATAGGGCGATCCAGGCGCAGGAACAAAGCCATTGATGAGGTTTTTAGGCGGGTCAGCGGATTCAATCTAGATCCGCGTCTTTGTTCCAGCATGCAGTCGTGTCGTATGGACAACCACGCACTAAGGACACAAACGCCGCAGGCATCGATCTGATCACCGGCGAGCCCATTGCTCCCGCGCCCAGGTCGCGCTTGCGTCCTGGGATTCCCCATTGTGGAGGAACATGTGCCGACCGGTCTGGCCGTGCATTGACGGTGATCCTGACCTCCCCTGAGTCTGCATCTAGAAATCGCCACGCGCGAGAATTTCGATCTTCGCAACCAGGCATGAGCATCGCCACGTGTTCAACTTCATCTGCAATATTCCAGCGTTGATCACCGCTTACAGTTGTTTCTTTATGCAGCCAATTCGATGGGCTCGCTGTCAGTGCGCTGACTCACTGGTGCAACAGAGCGGCATAAATTCAGGGCTGTGCTGATTAGCCCGATGTGCGAGAAGGCTTGGGGAAAATTCCCTAACTGTCGACGCGTTATTGGGTCGTATTCTTCGGCCAGCAACCCCAAGTCATTGCGCACGCTCAACAGGCGATCAAAGAGATGTTGGGCATCGTCTCGCCTGCCCAGCATAATCAGACAATCTACGAGCCAGAAGCTACATAGCAGAAATGTTCCTTCGTGTCCCGCAAGTCCATCGTCAGACTTCTCCAAGTCATATCGCAGTACGAACCCATCAATGGTCAGTTTGCGTTCGATAGCCTCGATCGTCGCGACTACTCGCGGATCCGATGCAGGCAAGAAGCCAACGAGAGGGATGAGTAAGAGACTCGCATCCAGCGCTGTTGAGCCGTAGCTCTGCACAAAAGTGCCAACACTGGCATTGAATCCATTCTGACAAACGTCTTCGTGAATTTTGTTGCGCAGCATACGCCAATGATCAAGTGGGGCAGGCAGCTTGAACCCCTCAAAGTCTTTGATTGCGCGATCCAAGGCAACCCATGCCATTACTTTCGAGTACGTGAACTGCTCTGGTTTTCCACGAACCTCCCAGATGCCCTCATCGGGCTCCCTCCAAACCTTTTCGAGATGCGATATCCACGCCCTCTGTATCGCAGCGCTGTGTTCCGGTACGCTCATTATGTACTTTCTGGCTTGATGTATCGCATCGGCAACTTCGCCGTAAACATCCAGTTGGAGTTGAGTTGCGGCGGCATTGCCGACGCGAACTGGTTTGGAGTGCTCGTAGCCGGGCAGCCAGGAGACTTCCCACTCGATCAGGCGGCGTTCACCGGCAATTCCGTACATGATTTGATCTTGCGACGCCTTGCCGGCGACGGCCCGCAGCAGCCAGTCACGCCACGCCTTAGCCTCACTTTTATATCCCGCGTCCATAAAGGCCAGGAGCGTGAAAGTCGCATCGCGCAACCAGCAATAGCGATAATCCCAGTTCCGTTCGCCTCCGATTTCCTCTGGCAGCGAGGTTGTTGGTGCGGCAACGATTCCGCCGGTCGGTTCATACGTGAGCGCCTTGAGAACAATCAACGAACGCACCACCGCATCGCGGGCAACGCCCTGGTATGTGCATTGATCGACCCAGTCAAGCCAAAAGCGTTCGGTCTGCACAAGAGCGGCACTGGGACTGATGGGCAAAGGAGGATATTCGTGAGAAGGGCTGTGCATGATCACAAACGGTATCGTCTGACCGCGAGAGATTGTGAAATCGGATTTCACTTTGCCGTCAGTATGGGTTAGCTCGGCGCCTCCGTTGATGGCGATGAGGTGCGGGCCGACAATGGCGTGCAGGAGCCCCTCTCCCATGGAAAAGATCCAGGGGACAGAGAGTCCGTAATCGAACCGGATCGCGAGTTCCATTCCCATGCGGACCTGCCCGCTCTCCCCGCGCACGATGCGCACCAGATCCGAGTGACCGCTCCGGTGAGGCATGAAATCGATCACGGTCACGGCCCCATCAGTGGTCTCATATCGGGTTTCGAGAATCAACGTATGATCCCGATATTTGCGCGTCGTATTCTTTATGGCTGAAGTTGGCGCGATGAGCCATCTGCCATTGTCCGGCGTGCCCAACAGTGCCGCAAAACAGGCGTCGGAATCGAAGCGTGGCCAGCACAACCAATCGATAGAGCCGTTGCGGCCTACAAGCGCGACCGTCTCGCAATCTCCTATGATCCCATAATCTTCAATGGCAGCGCCCATACTTCCTCCCAGTTAAACTTCGATGCAGGCTCGGCAATATGCATGCGGATATACCTTCTCAAGAGCGAACATGAGAATTTAGGCGATGAAATCAGCAGCCACGTCGCATCCCTTGCAATCATCGGCAGGCATGAACCTTTGGCTAAGAATCAACGCAAACGAGGGCTTTCGCCAGACGCCAGATAGCTGTTTCCGTTGCGCGACACCTCATCGTCTTGAACCGCCATTTGATTTCTCATCCAGAGAAGCTTTTATGCGATCGAATGTACAACGTTGCGGTCGCGCTTTTCCCCGCATCGAACCGGGGCAATGAGGAGAACGGGGCCGTCCTTCCAAAGCGGCCTCTCGGAGGTAGGCAAATTCTATGACCCTTCGCAGTCAGGAACTTCGAACACACAACCACCAGGGAGATGCGCTTCGACTGGGAATGAACTGGACGGAGGAAGATCTTGACAAGCCACAAGTGCTCGTCGAGAGCGCCTGGGGTATGGGTCACCCGGGCACGTTTCACTTTGGGCCTTTGATTACTGAGGTGAATAACGGAGTTTTTGAAGCCGGCGGCAAGCCGGCTGTCTTTACAGTCAGTGATATTTGCGATGGTGTCGTACAGGCAACGGCCGGCATGAGTTATTCGCTTGTCTCCCGCGACATAATTGCTGCGATGGTAGAAATCCATGCGCTGGGCCACCCGCATGACGGAATGGTTCTGATTTCGGGAAACGACAAATCTGTTCCGGCTCATCTGCTTGCGATTGCTCGTTGTAATCTTCCGTCGATTCTGCTTCCCGGAGGCACGCAACTCAACGCGCCGGACTACGTCACCTCCGATCAGACCTGGGCAATCGGGATGTCCGTTGAGCGCGACGAAACGCCTCGCAAGGAGTTGCTATCGCGCCAAAAAACGGCATGTCCCAGTTGTGGGGCCTGTCAATTCATGGGCAGCGCCAGCACCGGACAGGTGATGGCTGAGGCACTGGGCCTTGCCTTGCCTGGATCCGCGCTCACGCCCTGCTTTTTGACCAAGCATCTGCGCTACGCGCGAGCAACCGGAAAATGCAGTGTAAAACTGATTGAGAAAGACATCCGCCCCCGCGACATCCTGACGCAAAAAGCGTTCGAGAACGCCATTATCATTCACGCCGCCACTGGTGGGTCGACCAACGCACTGATTCATCTTCCGGCTATTGCTTACGAGGCGGGTGTCGACATTACCATTGACGACTTCGATCGCATACATCGTGTCGTTCCTGTACTTGCGAACGTGAAAACAACAGGACGTTATCCCGTCGAATACTTCTGGTACGCCGGCGGGCTTCCGCGACTGATGCTCGAATTGAGAGATCTCCTTCATCTCGATTGCCTCACGGTCACAGGAAAAACCCTGGGGGAAAACCTCGCGGAAATTGAGAAGAGCCGTTTCTTCGATGAGCGGATCGGCTATTTGCACAACTACAAAATCACGCTGGACGAAATCATTCGTCCCCGTTCCAACCCGTTCGGCGAAGGCGGAGGCGTTGCAATACTTCGCGGAAATATTGCCCCCGGCGGTGCGATGATCAAGTCATTTTCTGTGCCCAAGGAGATGCACGTTCACACTGGACCGGCCCGCGTGTTTAACACCGAGGACGAAGCTCTGGATTCCTTGATCGGACGCCGCGGAGCAAAGAAGGTCGCGCCTGGCGAAGTCGTCGTGATCCGCTATGAAGGCCCACGCGCCAACGGAATGCCCGAGATGTATTTTGCTTCGGCAATTATTGCAGCCGACCCAGCTCTTAATCACACGACTGCGCTGATTACTGATGGGCGCTATTCCGGTGCGATGAAGGGCCCCTGCGTTGGGCATGTTTCGCCCGAAGCCATCGACGGTGGCCCCATCGCTCTCGTTGAGGAAGACGATCTAATCGAAATCAACATTCCAGAACGCAGCCTTGGAATCGTAG
>JASIJX010000089.1 GCA_030049955.1 Acidobacteriaceae bacterium | reverse complement strand
TGGTTGTTCACCAGCCCCTCGAATGCGTAGAGGCTGTGCGCACCGCTCCCATCAAGGAAGGTAATGCCTGCCGGCGTAGCGGCTGCCAGGCCATTGCCGTAGGGGATCACGTCGGTCACATGGCTGGCGATCAGGCCGGAGTTACGGTCCAGAACCTGCCGTTGCCGGCCGTCGGGCGAGAACATCACCAGGCCGTTGGCGGTGGCCACTGCGACCACTCCCATTTGCGTGTCCTCCACAATTCGGTTCACGCAAAAGACCGTGTCGTTCTCAATGTGTTGCGCAGCACCGCCCGTGGCTGGAAGGATATCCAGTCCGCGATCGAAATATCCGATCCAGAGTCGCCCGTCAGATGCTGGCAGAAGTGCGGAAATATTCCGGTCGGTGAGCAGCGCAGAGGAGCTGCTCAAGACCCTGCTCCAGCTTCCATCCAAATTGCGGCGCAACAGCCCGTCTCCAGAGACTGCGTACAAATCGTTGCCTTGAGCGAGGAACTGCTCAACTGGACTTATTGGCAAAGCAGTCTCGCTGCTACGGCCCGATCCCTCCGAGGGAAACGCAATTGGACGGCGCAAGGAGCGGTCAGCCGCCGCTCCTGTGAGCTGAACAGGCAGAATCCCACCCTCGAATTCGCCGACGAGCAAAGTGCCCGATTGCGCCAGGAGGGCGTGCGCATATCTGCCCTGCGCCAGAACCCGCGCCACTTTGTCTCCGTTGAGTTCTGCTACACCGATCGGCGTTCCTACGTAAACAGCATCGCCGTGGGGGGCAATCGCCTCCACTCGCGCATCGGGCAGCCCCTGAGCTTCTGCAATTTGCGTGGTTTGCCCGCCGCGCCAATGCAAGACGCCGCGATCGATGCTGCCGATCCAGAGGTTGGACTCTGTTCCTGCCAGGGCCGTAACATAGATACCGCTCGTGGTCGAGTGGAAGGCGCCCAGTGTCTTGCCGTCGTAGACCAGCAGGCCCAGTTTGGCGGTTCCGAGCAGCAGGCGGCCGGAGCTGAGCGGCAACAATGCCGTAATCTGCCGTGCTTCCGGTTGTTCAGCGCGAATCTGCCGGAAACTATGCCCGTCGAACGCCAGCACGCCTTCGCCGCTCGTAGCGATCAGCAGTTCCGGCTGGCGAGCGTCCGCCAATGTGCCCACCGCCATCTGCCCCAGCGGAGCTGCCGGCAATTCGAGCCCACACCTATATATATGCTGGAGCGATCCGTCCTCGGTGTAAGCGTAGAGACCTGCGGGTCCGGCGAGATAGAAGCGCCCTTCAAAGCTTGCGCCGGCTTTGAAAACACCAGGTGCCGGCATACTTTCAAAACCGGGATTGGGAAAGGACGAAACCGCGTGAACCGTGAAGGGTAAGTCGCCGGCGGAACGAAGCGCGTTTTCGGACCGGCTCAACGCTCGCTGTGCGTTCCACACCGCGAATCCGGCAGCCGCAAGACACAATACTACCGCTGCGATCACCCAGATCACCATGGTTCGCCGCTGGACTCTCATGAGCTTTTCCACCCGCCGGAAGTTTGAAAATTTCCTCCGGCCGTCTAAAACCTTGTTCAGCCTCGGTCGCAACCGGAATACATCTGCGTATAACTGGTACCGGCCTTTACTGGAGGACAAGACGAGAAATGACCGCCGTAGCCGCTGCCTACCGTTCGTTCAAATCAATTTCATATAAATTGACGGCGGGAATCCGTGCGGTGACGATGGGCAGGTCGCCGGGCGCCAAGCCGATAAGCCGGTAGTCGGTGGCGGCAATGGGCAACAGGTTGTCGATAGTGGCTACGCGTTCAGGCTTGCCTGCCGGCACTGCAATCTTGTAGATTGGCTTGCCTGGCGCAAGAAAGTCCTGGAAGTACAATTCGCGCCCATCGTGGGACCACGTCGGATCGCCGACGCCTTGCTGCGTGAGAGTTGTCCAGCGGCCGGCGGTGCGATCGTAGAGCATGAGGGCCTTCTGGTCGAGGGGCATGGCGGCGATGTAGCGCCCATCCGGCGAAAGACGTGGGCTGAAGAGGCCCTCCGATCCGGGAATCTTGGTGGTCTGGTGCGTTGCCAGATTCAGGATGTAGATCGCCTTCGGCTGCGTGCTATCCATGCGAGTTGGAGGACGGCCGAAGACGATGGACTGGCCGTCGGGCGCCCAGTCGGGGTCGGCCTCGTTGCGATCTTCATTCAAAATTGGCGTCAGTTTGCCGCCTTCTGAGTCGATGAGATAAATCTTCCACGGCTTGCCTGGCTCCTCGCCCATCACCGCCAGCCGACGCGTGTCCGGCGACCACTTCATAGCGAATATCTGTTGTAGGGCGGTGGTGAGCTCGACGCGCTCGCTGCCATCGATGCGGCTCCGCCATAGAGAATGATCGGCGGCGTTGACCCACGCGACCCACTTGCCATCCGGCGAGTATCGCGCCAGTTCTGCTGCACCCAGGGTGGGATCCACCGGAGTAAATGATGTGGAGTGCGGCAGGGCGCGCAGCAACTCATACTGCCGGCTGGCGCCGATGAAGTAGATGCGATCGCTGTTGGGAGCCGTGTTGGGCGCCTGGTACTCGAGCGGACCGTTGGTGATCTGGCGGGGCGGGCCGCCAGCCAGGTACCAGGGCTTCTCGCGCAACAGCCAGATTTCGCTGTGCCCGGTATGCGAAGACTGGAAGACGTAGTTGTTGCCGTCAGGAGTCCAGCTTCCGCAGCAGTCGCTGGCGGGTTGGCTCCAGCCTGGCAGCAGCGGATGCGCATGCGAACCGTCCGCTGCTGCTTCCCACAGTGCGGAGGTTTGCTGCTTAGGGTCGCGGACGGTATAGCGCAGGCGCTTGCCGTCGGGTGACCAGCGCAGCCAGAAGGCGAGCCCGGGCGTGGTCAGAAGCGGGTGCGGGTCGCTGCCGTCTGCACCTATTTTGATGAGCTGATTGCCGCTGGCGACGAGCAAATGATGGCCATCAGGCATCCACGTGGCGTCATGGGCCAGAACATTAGGCACGCGGCGAGCGTCGCCACCGAGCGTAGGGACGATCCACAGCGGCTGCTCAGGCTCCGGCTGCAGATGGCTGCGAACAATGAGTTGGGAACCATCTGGCGAAAGCGACCCGATGAGCGGTGCGCCGATCTCCGAGGGCAGATGGATGCGGCTGATCTCGCCATTCGCGGCGAGCGCCACGGCCAGCTCGGGATTGCCGTTATCCATGTGCGAAAAATATAGACGCGTGCCGTCACTGGCCGAGCTCGAAAAGCTTTCGACATCCAGGTCGTTGGTGAGCACGTGGCCGGAGAAAGTGACCTGGGCGATGCGGTAAGGCTTGCGATCCGGCGGGCGCAGCAAGAGCACTAGCGCAAGAATCAGGCAGAGCATGGCCAGCGTGCCGGTGAGCCACCAGCGTGCCCGCGAAGGCGCGGCCACCGGAACAACTGGCGCGGTGGTTGGCAGCCCTAACGCCGGCGCCGGATCGAGCGGTATAACCGGGGCGATAAAGCGATAGCCGCGCCGGGCCAGCGTCTCTACAAATCGGGGATTCTCGGCTGAGTCGCCCAAGGCGTCGCGTAGTTTGTTCACGGCGATGCCCAAGCCGTGGTCGAAATCGACGGTGGTATCTGAACCCCACAGCTCCGTTTGCAAAGTTTCGCGCGAAACCACTTCGCCCGGATGCTCGAGCAATGCAGCCAGCAGCTTGAAAGGCTGGCTTTGCAGCCGGACTCGCACTCCCGACCGGCGCAGTTCGCACGCCTCCAGGTCGGCTTCAAAAATGCCGAACTGCGCCCGGCGCAGCCCTTCCTTTCGCACTGTGGTACTCATCTGTTAGAAGCTCCGACTCTGAAGTTTAAGGTAAAAATGAAAGGAGTGAAAGGCCTGTTTTCGCCAGTCCACCGGACATGAACCTGTAGAGATGTTCCTGTAAGCTACTAAAAAAGTTAGATTTAACTGTTGATGAATGATTGATTACAAATTGCCTTGCTGTGGATTGACCAATGTCCCTCGGAACGCGTTTCCTCGACCATGGTTGCGGATAGCTCGCGTTGGCTGCCGCCGGACTCCGACAAAATCAACGCCAGTCAAAACAAATTCTGGAGGACATTGTGATGTTGAACAGAGGCAGGTTCGTGTCCAAACTCGTCGTCAGCCGGCTATGGATCGCGCTCGCCGCAATACTCATTGTGATGGCGCCGCTCGGGCTGCACGGCCAGTCCGATACCGGCAGCATCGTGGGAACTGTAACCGACTCCACTGGCGCCGTGATTCCTGGGGCGGCGGTGATTGCTACCAACTCCGCCGACGGGCTCAAGCTCAACGCGGTCTCAAACGGCTCGGGCGAGTTCAAGATCCTCGCCGTGCCTCGTGGCAACTACGTAGTGGTGATCAGCGCCGGCGGATTTCAGAGTGAGTCCGCGAGCGTCACTGTTACGGTGACGACCACGCAGACTGTGGCTTTTCAGCTTAAGCCGAGCAGCGTGGCCACCACCGTGCAGGTAACGGGCGCAGCCCCGCTTGTCGACACCTCCGATGCTACGGTGGGTGCGACCATTGAGGGCAAGCAGGTAACAGATCTGCCCCTGAACGGACGCAACTTTACTCAGCTTGCGCTGCTCACGCCGGGCGTGACCCGCGGCGCTTATGGCGACGAAGCAAGCGGCGGCGGAAGCAGCAATTACACCGAGACGGCGCGCTACAACGAGAGCGGCGACGCGGCCCTTGCGGTGAACGGACTGCGCCCACAGGCCGACAACTACATTCTGGATGGCGTGGACAACAACGACGGCCTGGTCAATACCATTCTCTTCTTCCCGAACATCGACGCAACGCAGGAGTTCAAGGTTAATACCAACATTGCGCCTGCTGAGTACGGCCGCGCCGGCGGAGCCATCGTCATCAGCTCCACCAAGAGCGGCACCAACCAGTTCCACGGATCTGTTTTCGAGTTCTATCGCGATCGCAGCTTCGACTCGAATCCCGGTTACCGCTTCGACGGCGCGCCGGAAACGCCCGCAGGCGGATTCCTCCGCAACCAGCCCGGGTTCTCGATCGGCGGCCCGGTGTTGAAGAACCGTCTCTTCGGTTTCGGCGACTATCAGGCGCTGCGCGAAGTGCTGGCCGTTTCGCCGCATTACCTTACAGTTCCTACGACCCTCATGAGGCAGGGCAACTTTACTGAGCTGCTGAATCCCGCTGGCGCAAACGGTCCCGGCACAAGCCAGATCGAAACGCAGTATCCGCGCTGCTATCCAGGCGTCGATTCCAACGGGAACCCACTAGCTGGCGAGACCACCTCGGGCGCGCAGGCAGGCTGGATCTTCGATCCTACGACCTGCGGTAATGTGGGCGGCCCTTCGCAGTTCGGCGCCAACGGAGGAACACCCAACGTCATATCCACCGGCCGGCTGAATCCCGCTGCGGTTAATTACCTCAACGCCTACCCCACGCCCACGCGCACGGATCGTTACCTGAACAACTACCTCGACACGCAAACCGAAGCCAACCGCTACAACACCTTCGATGTGCGCTTCGACTGGATTCCAAGCTCGAGGGACGTTGCCTTCGTTCGCTACAGCTACGACAACTCGGTCAACACCAAGACCTCAGAGTTCCAGAATCTGCCAGCGGGCGGGGGCACGGGCATCAACCCCACGCACGCGCGCGGCTTTGACCTTGGCTACACGCACACCTTTTCGCCTGTTGTGGTCAATGAAGCCCACATCGCCTACAACCGCGACAACTACGGCTACACTCCGCCGATGTATGGCGACTACGTCTCCAAGAACCTTGGCATTCAGAACGCCAACATCAACATGGAAACCACCGGCGGCGCGCTAATCGGCGGCTGGAAGGGCAACCTTGAGTACACCGGAGATTACGGCCTGTATGCGGTTCCGCAGAACACGTACGAAGTGAACGATTCGGTGAGCTGGGACCACGGCAACCATAGCTTCAAATTCGGCGGCACGTTTATTCGCCGCCAGGTGGCGTTTTTCAATCCGCAGGAGGGCAAAGGCTACTTCTGGATTGACCAGGGCACGGTGGACTTTACTGGTTATGAAGTTTCGGAGCTGCTGGCCGGCGGCGTGGATCAGTACGAGATCGGCTCACAGGCCGGATATTTCGATAACATCGGCCAGGAAGACGGACTCTTTGCGCAGGACGACTGGCGCGTGAGTCATCGCCTCACGCTGAACCTGGGTTTGCGCTGGGACCTGCTCACTCATCCTTATGAGGCGCACAACCAGCAGTCGGCGTTTAATGTGCAGACGGGCACGGTGATGATCGCCGGGCAGGACGGCGTCTCGCGCAGTATCATCGCGCAGGACTACCACAACTTCGGCCCGCGCCTTGGCTTTGCCTACACACTCAACGATCGGACCGTGCTGCGCGGCGGCTACGGGATCTTCTACTT
>JASIJX010000570.1 GCA_030049955.1 Acidobacteriaceae bacterium | reverse complement strand
CTCGACGCCGAAAATGCCACCATCGGCGAGACCATCAGCAGCAATCAAGTGGTTAGCATGCCCACGTTCGGGCGTGATGTGTTCCAACTCACGCAGTTTGCACCTGGAACTATCAGCGACATGTCGCAGGCGGCTGCCGGCGGCACATTCACGCTTCCTGGCGTGCAGTCAGGGGCGGTCGGTCCAACGAATAGTAGCGGCATCTTTGCAACTGAAAATGGTCCGCAGATGTTTGCCAACGGCAATCAGTTCCAAAACAGCGGCTATTCCATCGACGGCATCAGCACGACGAGCGCGGTGTGGGGTGGATCGACGGTTATTACGCCGTCAGAACAGTCGGTGGATGATGTGCGCGTAACCACGAACCAGTACGACGCCGAAGACAGCCGGTTCGCGGGCGCACAGGTACAGGTGACCACCAAGAGCGGAACCAATCAGGTACACGGGGGCGTATTCTTCCAGCGCTGGAGCGCAGGCCTGAACGCCTACCAGCCCTACAACGGTCCTGCCTTTTTCAACAGCGGCACGCCGGCCCAACGCGGGCTGTTGCGCAATAATCAGCAGTTCAATCAATGGGGCGCAAACCTTGGCGGCCCTTTGTTGAGGAACCGTCTGTTCGCGTTCTTCAGCTATGAGGGTCAGCGCAGCGGCACGATCCAGAACACTGCGACAGGGTGGTATGATACTCCCGCTTTCGATAAGCTGGCCCCCTCGGGCAATATCTCGAACACCTATCTCACCTTTCCCGGTGCAGGCGTCAGCGGGACGTTCGTTGCGCAGACCTGCGCCAACATCGGCCTGATCGAGGGAAAAAATTGCAACACGATTCCGGGCCAGGGATTGAATGTTGGTTCGCCATTAACAACGCCACGAGGAACGCAGGATCCGACCTGGAAAAGCTCAACCACGCCCGGCGTTGGCAGCGGCCTGAATACCACTACGGCCGATATTGCCGACTTCACCACGCAAGATCCGACGACCATTACCGACGATCAATACAACGGGCGCGTGGATGCTGATGTTACCGGCAACGACCGGCTGACAGGGACGGTCTACTGGGTGCCGACCTCGACGACAGATTTCAACGGGCCGGTGCGGCCGATGAACTTCTGGCATCACGATGTTATCAACAACGCATTTACTGGCCTGTGGAATCACACATTCAATGCCAATCTGCTCAACGAGGCCCGCGCCAATGCGGCCGGATGGCGGTGGAATGAGGTTAACAGCAACCCCCAGGCGCCTTTCGGGTTGCCGACCAGCCAGCCGCTGGCCATCGGCAGCATCACGCCGGAATATTTCGGTGCGCCCGGGCCCAGCATTCTCAATCAATGGACCTACGGCTACCGCGACATCGTGACCAAGATCATCGGGCGGCACACAATGAAGTTCGGCGCCGAGCTTACGCGACTCTATTACCTGAACAACAATCCTCAATCCGCCCGGCCCGCGTACGGGTTCTTCAACCTGTGGGACTTTCTCAACGACGCGCCGCAATCGGAAAGCGGCACCTTCGATCCGAGCACCGGCGTGCCCTCATCGGCGCGGCAGGACAATCGTGAAAACTTGTGGGGTGGGTTTGCGCAGGATAACTTCAAAGTGTCATCCGGCCTTACCGTCACCCTTGGCCTCCGCTATAACTACTTCGGGTCGCTTAATGCCAAAGAGGACGACATGTTTTCGACTCGCCTGGGCAGCGGGGATGCGTTGCTTACCGGGCTCTTTATTCAGCGCGGCGGGAATCTGTGGGTTCCGCAAAAATGGAATTTCGGGCCTCAAGTGGGCTTTGCCTGGTCGCCTCCCAGGAGCCACGGCCGCACAGTATTCCGTGGCGGATATGGCATTAACTACAACGAGCTCGAGATCGCCATCTCTGCGAACGTCTTCGCCAACCCCGGCATCACCATCTCGCCGAACTTCACGATGGCGACGCCCTCGTCACCGAACCCTGGCATCGTCTACGCGACGGCCACAAACATTCACTCGCTCTTCGGCTATCCGCCGAATCCGAATGTGACCGCTATCGGGGCCACGGCCTTCGGGCCCAACGGCCTGCCCACCACGCCCGGCGCGATTCAGATACAAGCATTTCCTTCCACCTTGCCAACGACGTACGTGCAACACTTCTCGTTCGACATGCAGCAGGATATTGGATTCCGGACGGTGTTTACGCTGGGTTACTCCGGCAGTCAGTCCCGCCATACGTTCTTCCATTACGACGAGAATGCTGTGGCTTCTGTCAAAAGCGTGACACTCAATCCCAAAGTCAACAGCGTGAACTTCTGGGGCAACAATGGGACCGCCAATTACAACTCGATGATCGTGACGGCGCGGCACCAGTTATCGAACTGGTTCCAGGCGCAGGTGAATTTTAACTGGGCCAAAAGCATGGACGTGAGTTCCGCTCCGTACGAAGAGCAGTTTTATCCGTACGATCCGCAGCTTAGCTACGGACCTTCGGACTACAACGTGACCGACAGCTTCAAGGCTTTTGGAATGTGGCAGCCGGTCTTCTTCCGCGGCGGCCACAACTGGGCTGAGAAGATCGTGGGCGGGTGGAACATCAGCGGCATCTTCAACTGGCACACCGGATTTCCGTGGCAGCCGGTGTTTAATACCGGATCGGGCACGCCGGCCACGCCGAGTGGAAGCTTGTATTGCAGCACATGCGGGTACAGCCAGCTTTTGCCCGGCGCTTACCTGGGCGGAGCAGGCCGCGACACGAGCAATGCGGCATTCAAATCCGGGCCAAAAGTGGGCAATGGCGTTAACATCAACTTCCCACGTGCGGCCACAAATCTGAACGGAGCCGAGGTGTATTTTGCACCGCCTGCGTACGCGATTGGCCCGACTTTCCCAGCTACAGGCGGAGCAATTCCGCAGAGCCCCGGCATCGGCCGCAATTCCTTGCCCGGCCCGCACTATAGAGACCTGGACGCGACGGTAAGCAAGACCTTCGGCATGCCCCGATTGCATGAGGGCGCGGGCCTTCAGGTTCGCGGCGATGCGTTCAATCTGTTTAACAATCTCAACTTCAACCCGAGCAGTATTTCGAACAGCATCACCACAACAAACTTCGGTCAGGCGCAGTCGGCGCTGGGCGGCCGCACTGTCACTCTGCAGGCGAACTTCAACTTCTAGCCTGAAAACAACAACCTTTCGCGCGGCGAACTCAGCCGAGCTTCGCCGCGCGCTGCCTTTTCATTCTCCGATATAATCCAACCGCGTTCAGGAGCGCTAACCGTGCCTCGCCGAAATTGTTTTGTCTTGCCTCTCGCGTTATTAGCGCTCGCGTGCGGCGTGCGGGCGCAGCAGCAAATTGAAATCGATGCGCAGGCTAAAGGCGAGCCGTTTCCGCATTTCTGGGAGCAGATGTTCGGTTCTGGCCGGGCCAACCTGGCGCTGCGCGAGAGCTACCGCGATGACATGCGCGCGGTTAAGAAGGTGGCCGATTTTGAGTACGTGCGGTTCCACGCCATTCTTCACGACGAGAACGGTGTCTATAACCTGGATGATCACTGCAATCCGGTTTATAACTTCGCGTACGTGGACCAGATTTATGACGGATTGCTGAAGAACGGCGTGCGGCCGTTTGTAGAAATCAGCTTCATGCCGAAGAAACTGGCCTTCAATCCGGATGATCTGCATGCGTTCTGGTACAAGCCGAATGTTTCACCGCCGAAGAGCCTGGAGCTGTGGGACGACTTGATAAAGCATTTTGCGCAGCACCTGGTGGACCGCTATGGAATCGACGAAGTGGCGCAGTGGTACTTCGAGGTATGGAACGAGCCGAACATCGACTTCTGGGGAGGCGTTCCGCGCCAGAAGTCGTACTTTGAGCTGTATGCGCACACGGCGCGCGCGATCAAGAGCGTGAGCCCGCGGCTGCGCGTGGGCGGGCCGGCTTCGGCGGCTGCTGCGTGGGTGCCGGAGTTTCTGAAATACATGGCGGCGAATCAGGTGCCGGTGGATTTTGTTTCGACGCATGCGTACGCCGATGATACGGTGGAAAATCTTTTCGGGACCGAAGAGCAGATTCCGATGGACGAGCGCGTGTGCCGCGCCGTGAGTAAGGTGCGTGGAGAGATCCAGGCTTCGGCAATGTCCGACGTGCCGCTGTTTCTGACGGAGTGGAACGTGCAGGGCGAGCATGAATCACGCGACACGATTTTTGTGGGGCCGGCGCTGGCCAATACCATTCGCCAGTGCGATGGGATGGTGCAAATGATGTCGTTCTGGACCTTCTCGGATGTGTTCGAAGAGGGAGGGCCGATTCCGAAGCCGTTTGTAGGCATGTTCGGACTGCGCGCCAAAGGCGGCATCAACAAGCCGAGCTACTATGCATACGGCTTACTGCACAACCTGGGCGACCGGCGCATTGCGAACGACGCGCAGGACGCGATTGTGACGAAGACGGCGCAAGGCGCGCTGGCGGTTGCGGTGTGGAATCTGGCCGATCCGGGAACAACTGGCCGCGACGAGACTGTGATGCTGCGCATTCGGCATGTGGCGCCGGATGCGGCGGTAACAGTTGCGAGAGTGGACAGCGACCACGGCAACGTTCTGCCGAAGTATGCGGCGATGGGCTCGCCGCACGATCCTACGCCGGCACAGGTGGAGCAGTTGAACCGCGAGACGGCGCTGCCGGCGCCGGAGCGGACGCATCTTAGTGGCGGAACGCTTGAGCTAAGGCTTACGCCAAATGCGCTGGTGCTGGTACGGACTGAGCCGTAGATCTTCACCTGTTACCGCATATGCCCGTCAGATTTCCCAGCGCAGCAGTACAGTGCCTACGGTAAATCCTGCACCCACGGCGGCCAGGAGCACCAGGTCACCTTTCTTCAGCTTGCCTTCCTGAACGGCGGTTTCCATGGCCAGCGGAATGGTTCCGGCGGACGTGTTGCCGTATTTGTCGAGGTTGATGACGACACGCGAGGGGTCCATGCCGAGCCGCTCGGCTGTGGATTCGATGATGCGCTTGTTGGCCTGGTGCGGAATGAAGCAGCCGAGGTCGGCGACCGTAAGGCAGTTGCGCTTCATCAGTGCGGCCGTGGCCTCAGCCATTTTGCGCACGGCGAACTTGTAGACGGCCGGACCGTCCTGGTGGATGTAGTGCATCTTCTTGTCGACGGTTTCGTGCGTGGACGGGTTCAGGCTTCCGCCGGCGGGCAGATTGAGGCTGACGCCGCCGGAGCCGTCAATTTCGTTGACGGAGTCGATGAAGCCGATTTCGCCCTCGCGCGCTGGCTCGATGAGCACTGCGCCGCCGCCGTCGCCGAAGAGGACGCAGGTGGTGCGGTCCGTGTAATCGGTCATGCGGGTGTTGGCGTCTGCGCCGCAGACCAGCACTTTGGAATACGCGCCGCTCTCGACCATCTTCACGCCTGCCTGTAGCGCATAGACGAAGCCCGAGCAGCCGCCGGAGACGTCGAAGCCCCAGGCATGGGGCGCGCCGATCTTGTTCTGGACAAGGCAAGCAGTGGAGGGAAACATCATGTCGGGTGTGACGGTGCCGATAATGATGACTTCAACTTCTTCCGGTCCGATGCCGCGAGCAGCGAGGCATTTTTTTGCGGCTTCGCTGCAGATATCGCTTACGCCCAGCCCCTTGGCCAGTACGTGGCGCGTGCGGATGCCGGTACGCTCCAGGATCCACTGGTCGCTGGTCTCAACCATTTTTTCGAGGTCTTGATTGGTTAGCACATCGGGGGGAACGTAGGTGCCAAGCGCCGTGATCTTGGCGCGCCGGCCCACCACGGGACGAACTGTCAGGCTCAATGCATTTCTCCCACAGGTCAGTTGATCGGTGATCCTGACTCTGATGCCTCAAAGACAAGTACCGGGTTACCTACTGCGCCCGTACTAGCCCGTTACCGTTGCTTCCTTCCGGACCTGGCGGGGTTGGCGGGATTACGTCGCGTAGGACCCGGCACAGAGTGATTTTAGCACTCGGAGCGGGGCGGGAAATCGAAGCGCGGCGTGGTTGTGTCGCCCAGTTTCATGTTGCCGCCCCTCTATGGGAGCCATGCCGCTGTAAGCAATGTTGCTACAAAGACAAATTGGATCGCGCTTCGCAGAGGCAGGCCGGGGACAGGTTGCCTGGCGATGGTCAGATGCTGGCGCGCTGCGTGGACATTGGCGGGGAACAAAGCGATGAGCAACAGCGCCAGACAGAAACACGCGGCGCGCGCAGTGGTGGGCACAAACAGGCCAATCACTCCCAGTAGTTCCAGCACTCCTGTTATGGTTACGAGCAGATCCGGGCGCGGAAAGGTGGGAGGCACCATGCGAATCAAATCGGGACGTCGTTTACCCCAGTGAGCGGAAGCAGTGAGCAGGAACATGACTCCCAACGCCGCGCGAAGAACGAAGCTGGGATCATGAAATATGGGAACTCCGGCGTGGCCGGCGAGCCAGAAAACCAGAGCGGAAACGACAAGCACGATAAAGGGCACCATGAATTCTTCTCGAGCGCGTTCCTATTTTTCCACCGTAAAGGTTGCCTGTCCATAGAATTTGGATTTCAACGATCGGCCGAGTGAAAAGGGATTTTTTAATCAAAATCAACCGTTGACCTAGCAAACCGCCGGTCGACTCGCCATTCGATCTTCGCTACCATAGTTTCGTTATGGCTTTATTTCCTATCAAGACTTGCGTCATTTGCGGAGAAGAATTTGAGCTGAAGCCTGACAAACCCGGCTTCGCCAACCGCTGCCCGAGCTGCAGCGAGCCGGAGCAATCGGAAACCGAGGCGGCGTCCAAGGATGCGATCGAGCGCCACAACGAGAACGAAGTGAACGCCGAGCGCCGCCGTGTGATCCGCGACATGCTCTACCGCAAGGACAGCTAATCCAACATCGCAGGACGCCGCAACCCTACCTTACGGCTGCAATAATGGAATTGTGTTCCGTAGACAGCCTGCACGATGAAGCGGGATGAGGCGCTCGTGTGTGCTGTGGGCGCGCATTACCTGCAAACGCTTCCTGGAACGATCCATGCGCCGAACCGGCGCCGTGCCAAGGAGAAAAGAACAAATGTTGACTCGTCGAGAAGCCATCAGGACCGCTGCGCTTGCGAGCCTTGGAATTGCAAGCATTCGGCATCTGGACGCAGAAGGGGCTGGGGCTTTGTTCGGCGGCCATAAGAAAGAGGAGCGCACCCAGCAGGCTGAGCTCGCGCGGCAGATACTGGCCGATGCGGATATGCGCGAGGTTTATGCAATGGCGCAGAAACTGCTGGCCGGTGGCATCAACGCGGGCTCCAGTTATCAGACCACGTGGATCCGCGACATGAATACATTCATCGAAGTCGCAATCAGGGTAAACCCGCCGGAGCGGTTCCGCGAAGCGCTGTTGATGTTCTGCAAGTTCCAGGGGCCGCAGGGCGATATTATCGACTGCTACAACATCATGAACAGAAGGACTACTGATACCCGGACGAGTCCACTTGCGCCGGGCTACATTGCCGGCAAGAACACGGTGGAGAGTGACCAAGAGTCATCGCTGGTGCAGGCGGTGCGCAAGTACATTGATGCGACGAACGACGCATCGATTCTTGATGAGCGCGTGGGCGACAGGACGGTGCGTGCGCGGCTGGCGCAGGCGATGGAGTACGTGATGGCCAACCGCTTCGATGCGACGCACGGACTGGTTTGGGGTGGAGCGACAATCGACTGGGGCGACGTGCAGCCGGAGGGCCTGCGCGGCGTACGGCTCGATGAGAATAGCCATCGGGCGATTTCGATATACGCCAACGCTATGCTGCTGGTGGCCATCAACGATTACGTGAAGTTGCCGGGGACGGATGCGAAGACAGCAACGCACTGGAAGAACGTGGGGGACGAGTTGCATCGGAATATTCGCAAATGTCTTTGGGACGAGAAGAACCAGAAGTTCATTCCGCACGTGTACCTCAATGGCTCGCCGTTTCCGCCGGACTTCGACGAGAACGCGATTAACTATCACGGCGGTACGGCAGTGGCGATCGAGGCCGGTGTGCTGTCGCGAGAGGAAGTGGCGCACGCGCTTGCTCGAATGGAGGATGACGTGCGCAAGGCGCAGGCCTCTTCGATTGGCTTGACGATTTATCCGCCATATCCGCTTGGCTACTACAAGAACCCGCAGCTCACGGTTCCGTACACGTACCAGAACGGCGGCGACTGGACGTGGTTTGGCGGCAGGATGATTCAGCAGTTGATCAGGTACGGATACGTTGCTGAAGCGTACCGCGATGCGCGTCCGATGGTGGAGCGGGTAAAGCTCAACAGCGACTTTCACGAGTGGTGGACGCGCGACAATCAGCCGCGCGGCTCGGCGCAATTTCGCGGATCAGCAGGCGTGCTTGGCCGCGCAATCGAGATGCTGCAAGGCTGGGCAAAGGAGCAGTTGCAGGCGTAGGCGCCGAAATTGACGTTTCCGCGCACACGCGGGAACGGTGGTGCGCGTGCCGCTGGAGCAGATACGCTTTGGCGCTTCTACCGCTGCGCAGCAGGCTCGCGCACCGGCGATGTACGGGACTCTCCTGCAGGGACAAAAACTATGCAGACCGGAGCGCCGATGTGCAGGCGTGCATCCGTGGCAGCAGGCCGCAGATGGCCGTTAGCAGCATCGATGGTGAATAGCGTCAGATCGTCCGAATTCTGATTGGCAACGAGGGCAAACCTGCCGGTGGGATCAAGGGCGAAGTCGCGTGGCCATGCACCCAGCGTAGGAGCGGTCTGGACTTTGTCCAGCATTCCGCTTTGCGGATGGATGGAGAAAACCGTGATGCTGTCGTCGCCCCGGTTAGAAACATAGAGATAGCGGCCGGTGCGATCCATCTTGATTTCGGCAGATTGGTCGTGACCTTTGAATCCTGACGGGAGTGTGGATATTGTCTGGATTGGTCGGAGCAGACCTCGGCCGGCATCGTAGGAGAATACTACGACGCGTGAGCCCATTTCGCAGACGAGATAGGCAAATTTTGCGCCGGGCCCGAAGAGGATATGGCGTGGTCCGAGGCCGGCATCAACTGTGACGTACGGGGGATCGCTCGCCGCGAAGCTTTGTTTGGCGGCGTCGATCCGATACCTGTACACGCGATCAGTACCGAGATCGGGAACGAAGAGGAAACGATTGTCCGGCGAGAGGACAACTTCATGCGGATGCGGGCTGGACTGCCGCTCGGAATTTACGCTTGAGCCTGTGTGCTGATCAAAGCCGGTGCGCGCTCCGATCGAGCCGTCAGGATTGATGCCGAAGGCAGCAACGCTGCCGCTACCATAGTTGGCGACGAAGAGGATCTTGCCCGTGCGATCGAGAGCGAGATGGGCTGTTTCGTTGCCGCTGGAGGGAACCTTGTTGAGAAAACGGAGAGCGCCAGTGTCCGCGTCGATGGAAAAGCTGCTAATGGAGCCGCTGCTGTCACCGGGGCCATGCTCGCCCATCTCGGTGGCGGCGTAAAGATGGCGATGATCGCTGTCGGTAACCAGGAATGACGGATTGGGTAGTTGTGCGGCCAATCCAATGGGAGCGAGCCGTCCAGTGTGCGAGTCGAACCGGTAGGTGTAAATGCCCTTGCTCTTCGGCCCTGTATAGGTGCCCACATAAACGAAATAGGACTGAGAAGCGAACGAATGATTTGCCATAGCAGGTTGCGGCGCAGCACCGATTACTGCAATTAAGATGAGCAGCGCACAAAAGAGCAGATTGGAGCGGACGCGACAGAAGTTGCCGATGCGGGAACCCGCCTGAACCACACAGTTTTCCATCTTCAAGTTCTTCCTCTTCGAATTATTCTGCACGTTCACCGCACAATGCGAAAACTTGCGCTTTGATCGGCCAGGGAATCGCCGCCGATCCACACAGTGTAATCTGTTGGCTCAATCACCTGGCGGCCGGAGTTGTCGAAAAACGAAAGCTCGTCGAAGCCGAGCGGGAAACTCACCTGTTTCGATTCGCCGGGTGCAAGCATGATGCGCGCGAAGCCTTTGAGGCTGCGCACGGGCTGCTCCAGACTGGCGCCACGGTTGCCTACATAGCACTGCACCACTTCTGTCGCTGCGCGGCTACCGGTGTTCTTCACGGTGGCCGTGGCAACGATGAGAAGTTTTGCACCGGGATGCGCTTCACCAAACGGAATCGTCTGCCGGCTCACAGTTACACCCCCAAAGCTGAACGTGGTGTAGGAAAGCCCGTAGCCGAAGGGAAACAATGCGGCGTTAGGCACATCGATGTAGCGCGAGACGAAGCGTGAATCAGACGTGGGCGGCTTGGTGAGGTCGGCGTTGCCTGCGGGGCGGCCGGTAGGGAACTGGTTGTAGTAAAGCGGCTCCTGCCCCACGGCGTAAGGGAAGCTCATGGGCAGCTTGCCGCTGGGCGAAACATCGCCGTAGAGTACGCGCGCGATGGCTGTGCCTGCCTCGGTGCCGGGAAACCACGTTTCGACAATCGCCTGGACGTGCTGCGCGGCCCAGGTTAGCACCAGCGGCCGGCCGGAGAAGACGAGCAACAC
>JASIJX010000569.1 GCA_030049955.1 Acidobacteriaceae bacterium | reverse complement strand
GCGGCGGAGAGTTACCGCATCGACGCCGGCGCGACGGACCTGAACCTGGCGCGCGGAGTGGGCAAGAAAGCCGAGTTGCCGGTGCACGGCCGGCTCGAGGCGACGGCGGATTTGACCCGCAATGCGTTCTATCTGCGCAGGCTGCTGTTGAGCGCGCGGGGCCCGGACATCAAAGACCACAACCTGGCGATCAGCGGGACGCTCGCGGATTTTACGCATCCGCACTGGCAGGGCACAGTGAATGGCGAGCTGGACATGCGGCTGCTTGAGCCGGTGACCGGCTACCCGTTTGCGCCGGAGGGGATCGCGCGGCTCGATCTGGCCGCATCCGGCGATACGCAGCAGTTCCGCATCGACGGCAAGGTGCATGTGGATGGAGGCGCGTATGTGGGGACCGGGGTTACGGCGCGCGATGTGACGCTGGATGCGCGGGTGCATGCGGATGAATACCGGCTTTTGATCAGCGGGATTGTGGCGCGGTTCGGGCAGGGCGGGCAGATGGAGGGCACCGTCGATTTGACCAACTGGCTGCCGCCGAACAAGAGCGTTGGCAGGATGGCGGCTCCGGGGACAGGACGCGTTGCGGGCAATGCTGCGGCGCGCGCGAATGAGACGATTCCGGTGAACGGAAAGGTGACAACGGAGCTCAAAAACGTGCCGTTGGACACGCTGCTGGGGATGGTGAGCGAGCCGCCGTTTCAGCATCTCGGAATGGACGCGGTGCTGAATGGGCCGGCCGAAGCTGTATGGGAACGGGGCGATGGCCGCACGGTCTCGGTGAGCACGACTCTTGTACTGAGCCCATCGGGAGCGGGCGGCGGAACGCCAACGAATGGAGTCGTGGACGCCACCTACACGCAGCGCGACGGCTCGGTGGATGTCCGGAAGCTGGACGTGAAGACGCCGGCGAGCGAGATGCAGGCAAGCGGCACGCTCGGCGCTTATCCGATAACCAGCGCGAGCGCACTTGCGATCGACTTTCGCTCGCGGAATCTGGGCGAGTTTGACACGGTGCTGCGCGACCTGGGCTTCGAGCGCGGTACGAGAACGGGCGCGTCGGCGCTGCCAGTGAAGCTGTCGGGCGAAGGCGAGTTCCATGGCACGTGGACAGGGTCGCTGCTGCGGCCGACTCTTGCGGGAACCGTAAAAGCAACGTCGCTGGCGATGGAGATGCCGGAACCGGGCGCCGGCACGCAGGCCACCGGAGGGCCGCGGCAGGCAGGCAACCCGAGATTTGTCGAGTTCGATCTCGCGCAGGCCAGCGGGAGCTACTCGCCATCGCGCATCACGATTCAACAGGGCACGCTCGTGCGTGGCGCGGCGCGCGTGATAGTGAGCGGAACGCTGGATGCAGCCCTGAATCCGGCCGAGGTGCAGTTGCCGGCCATACCCGGCAGACGCGCGCCTGCCGCGGAACTCGAATTCAACCGCAGCTCGACGTTGCATGCACGCGTGCAGGCGATGGGGATCGGCGTGGACGATCTGCGGCCGTTCTTTGCGGCAAAGCTGCCGGCGACCGGAACCGTAAATGCGCAATTCGATGCCGGTGGCCCACTGCGCGGGCTGGGCGGCGCGGGATGGGTCGAACTTGATGACGGCAGTTTGTTTGGCCAGCCGGTGACGCGCGCGCGGGCGCAGGGAACGCTGAACGGCGAGCTGCTGCGGCTGACGCAAGTGACCGTAAGCGCGGCGGGCGGGACGGCGAATGCGTCCGGCAGTTACGACTTTCGAGCGCGCCAGTTTGAGGCGAGCGCGCGGGCATCGGGAATTGCCCTCGAGCAAGTTGCGTGGCTGCGACGCGCGAACCTGACGGCGGCGGGAAAGGTCACAATCTCGGTTACCGGCTCGGGAACGATCGACGATCCGCATCTGGATGCTCACGCGTCCATGAGCAACCTGGTGCTGGGCGGCGAGCCTCTGGGCGGACTCGACGTGACTGCACATACAGCGAACCACACGCTCGGTTACAACGCGAGGACGCTGCTGGCGGGAACGGAACTGACAATCAAAGGGCAGACGGAGCTGGGCGGGAACTACGCGACCGAAGACCAGATGGAGTTTTCGCGCTTCGACGTGGGCGCATTGCTGAAGATGGCGCACGTGGAGGCCCTGAACCAACCCTTGACCGGCGAGTCGTCGATGGCAGGGACAATCACGCTGAACGGGCCACTGGCGCATCCTGAGCAGTTGCGCGGCGAAGCGACGCTGCAGACGCTGGCGATGACGCTGGCCGGCGTGCGGCTGACGGGCGAAGGCGGCATGCACGCGACATTATCCGACGGGCTGATTCACCTCGATCCGGTGCACATCACCGGCGAGGATACGGACCTGCGCGCGGAGGGCAGCGTGGCTGTCGGCGGCGCGCGGCGGCTGGATCTTGCAGCGCGCGGATCGGTAAACCTGAAGCTGGCCGAGACGCTCGATCCGGATCTTACGGCGAGCGGCACGACGACCTTCGAAGTGGAAGCGCATGGAACGGTCGCGAATCCGGGACTGCGCGGGCAAATCGAGTTCCAGAACGGGTCATTGTCGCTTGAGGATCTGCCGAACGGGCTGAGCCAGTTGCGGGGGACGCTCGAGTTCAATCAGAACCGGCTGGAGGTGCGGCAACTGACGGCGATGAGCGGCGGCGGCCTGCTGAGCGTTGGCGGATGGCTGAGCTATCAGCGCGGGCTGTATGCAGATCTTTCGGTGACCGGCAAGGGCGTGCGCATTCGTTATCCGCAGGGCGTAAGCTCGCTGGCCGACGCCGATTTGCGCCTGCAGGGCACGCAGACCAACCTGCTGCTGAGCGGCAACGTGATGATCACGCGCTTTGCCACCAGTCCCGATCTCGACCTTGCCGCGCTGGCGGAGCAGGCGAATGCGTCCGTGCAAACAGTGGCGCTGCCCAATGCGCCTTCGAATCACGTTCGGCTGGACGTTCACCTGATGTCGTCGCCGCAGTTGAATTTTCAGAATGCTTACGCCAAGCTGGCCGGGGACGTGGATCTGCGGCTGCGCGGCACGCTGGCCTCGCCCTCGGTGCTGGGACAGGTTTCGATTACCGAGGGCAGCGCGGTGATTGCAGGCACGCGGTACGATCTTGAGCGCGGCGATGTCTCGTTCACCAACCCGGTGCGGATCGAGCCGGTGATCGACCTGTCGGCCACCGCACACGTGGAAGACTACGACATCACGCTGGGGCTGCATGGGCCGCCGCAGAAGCTCGCCGTGACCTATCGCAGCGATCCGCCGCTGCCTGAGGCGGACGTGGTTTCGCTGCTGGCGCTGGGGCACACCGAAGACCAGGAGCGGCTCTACACGCAGCAGCAGGAGCAGCAGCTGGCGAACCCCAGCACCGACGCGCTGCTGGGCGGAGCGCTGAACGCGACCGTGAGCAGCCGCGTGCAGAAACTCTTCGGCGCGGGCTCGGTGAAAGTGGATCCCGACTACTTGGGCGCCTTCGGGAACTCAACTTCGCGCATAACGGTGCAGGAGCAGCTCGGCCGCGACCTCACGCTCACCTACGCGACCGACGTGAATACCACTAGCCAGCAGTTGCTGCAGGCGGAAGTGGCCATCAACCGGCACATGTCGATTGTGGTAGCCCGGGATGAGTCGGGGGTGTTTTCGATGGTGCTGAAGGCGACGCGGAGATATCGCTAGCGCGGCGCGGATATCCGGCAGTTAGTTGTGTTTTCAATGCCTTGAGCGATTGCGCGATTGAGAATCGCGCCACAAACTCTCATAAGACTGAACCGAATGTGCGCAGAATGAAGGACCGGAGCCTTGCGCGTTCTCTTGCGCCTCTTTTGTCGCCAACCTGGCTAGCGTATTCACCTCCCTTCAACGAATGCAAGCGCAAAAGCTGGATTACGACGTCCGAGAAATTGGCAAGAGCACTGGGGCGCGCGGCCAAAGTGGAAGGTTGCCGGCGGTCGGACGGCGCAACCCGGCTGAATAATCAGGTGTCTATAGGAGCGGTACGGAGAAGCGGTACGGCAGGATTGATGCGGCGGCGCTTGGAGTGGCCGCCGGACCAGCCCGCAGGAGACGCGGAGGAGGACACAATCATGGGAACGATCGGTGGTTATCGTCGCGCGGTGGTTTTGGCCATCGCCATGGCGGCATCGGCATTGGCGTTCGCGCCGGCTGCCCATGCTGCCAATCAGCAGGAAGTTGCAGCCGCGGTGAAGGACAAGCTGAACGGCAAGCAGTTCAAGAATGTGCAGGTGACGGCGGACCCGAAGGGCGACGTAACGCTTTCGGGTGCGGTGGACCTGTACGAGTACAAGGCGGACGCTGACAGAAGGACGCACAAGGTAAAGGGCGTGACGGCGGTGCGGAACGAAATCCGGGTAGGCGGCCCATCGATGACCGACGACCAGATCGAGAAAAAGCTTGGACCCGCGCTGGCTTACAGCCGTGTGGGCTACGGCAATATCTTCGATGCCATCCTTCTGCACGTGCAGGATGGAGTGGTAACACTAAGCGGCCACGCGCATTCCTACCCGAACCGCGATGCGGCAGTGGCGGAAGCTGCAACAACGCCGGGCGTGAAGGAAGTGATCGACGATATTCAGGTCGATCCGGTTTCACAAATGGATAACCGGATCCGCATGTCGGTAGCGCAGTCCATATACGGCTTCCCGGCGCTGCAGAGGTACGCCATCAACCCGGTACGGCCAATCCGGATTTCTGTGCAAAACGGACACGTTGCGCTGTACGGCGCAGTGAACAGCGAGCAGGACAAGCAGATGGCCTTCATGCGCGCCAACGCTGTGCCCGGGGTGTTCAGCGTGGAGAATTACATTTCGGTCGAGGGACAACCAACGGAGAAACAGGAGGAGAAGAATCCGCAGAAGTGAACCGGACCAGCACGGAGTAACAGCGAGCGGCGCTCGCTAACGCCCCTGAGCCGCGGTTTGGGACCGCAGGATGGCTCGGGGGCTTTTTTCTGCGCGGCGGGATTCTCCGGTAGAATCCAGCACACGGAATTCTTTTGAGCTAGGTTCTCTCAGACAGGAGACGCATGGAGCCGGAGACGCAGGACGGATTCGGTATGGCCGGTAGCGCCGCGGATGCTGCGAGCGAAGGAGCACAACCGGACACGCAACTAGGGCCATCGGCTCCTGAGCCGGGCGACGGCTTGCGCTGGGTCTTTCTGGGGCCGGACGGGCTGCGCGCCGGCTGGTCAGTGCTGATTTTTCTGGCGGCGCTGGTTGCCTTGCTGGCGGCGCTGGTAACCGCAGCTGCGAGGTTCCATCTTCTGGACCGTAAAGCTGGTTTCACGCCGGCAAATATGTTCATGAACGAAGTGGTTTCGCTGCTCGCGCT
>JASIJX010000088.1 GCA_030049955.1 Acidobacteriaceae bacterium | reverse complement strand
GCGCCCAAAGGGACTATAACCGTTTGGTACCCATCGGCGAGCAATTTCTGAATCTCGATGGTGCTCAGTTCCTCCAAGAGGATTGAATGCTGGTCATTTGGATTCATAAGAAATCAAAAACTTACGTTGTGTCTAACATCATAGCACGTTGTTTTGTTATTTTACACAATTTTGCTTATATTTCTTAGCTTGGATCCTTTGGATTTTCCGCTACTGTATGCAATTTGAGCGAAAAGATGGTGATCGGTCTCGGGTTTCTGGATGGCCAGAGTGATCCCTTTTGGGGGCAGAGGATTGGTAATGAAAAGGAAGCGGTTTTTTTCTGCAAGGCGGGATCAGCTAGTAGACGTTCTAAGCGCTTCCATAAGGTGGCAATTCAGGTCAAGTTGATCGATAAAACTTCGTAGTCGGACGTGTGAAAGGTGAGAGCCGAAGGCTCCCATGCTCGCGCCAGGGGACGTCATTGTGTCTGCATTTTCGGCAGTTTGGGGTGCTCGTCCCCTATCCGTGTGTTCTTTGCTGTCCACAGTTTGTGCAGGAGAACTGCAAATTTGCGAGCAACCGCAACGATGGCCTGCTTTTTGCGTTGTGACCACCACTGCCTGCCAGTCGCAGACCCCAGCGACGAAGCAGCCAGTCCTGGCCCCAAAGTGGCTACCTGCGCGACGAGAACGCACGGCTGAAGAAACTCGTGGCCTCTACGGCCCTAACAGCGCTTCCAACTGACACCAGGGAACCACAATTTTCCATCGTGTGGAGGAACTTTTTCCGACTGCTCCTCCGAGCATACTTCTCAAATTCCACCTGACTGGCGAAAGGCATCTGTCGCGTCGTTAGCTCTTGCCTGGTTCCACTTCAGCCAAATCAATGCAACGATGCCGAACTTGTGTGAGGCTCCCTATCGCGTTGAATAGGGGACAACCAGCTGGCGTTGCTCACCGAGACCTTCGATGCCTAAAGTCATGACATTGCCGGCAGTTAGATAGACAGGAGGCTTTTGACCAAATCCAACTCCAGAGGGTGTGCCCGACGCGATGATGTCTCCCGGCTGGAGGCGCATGAAGCGGCTGAGATAGCTGACGAGATGGGCGACCCCAAATACCATCGCCTTTGTCGAGCCATTCTGATATCGCTTCCCGTCCACCTCCAGCCAAAGATTAAGGTTTTGCGGGTCTGGAACCTCGTCAGCAGTAACCAGCCAGGGGCTGATTGGACCAAACGTATCGGCGCTCTTTCCTTTAATCCATTGACCCGTTCCTTCAAGTTGAAATGCCCGCTCTGAGACGTCATTGACAATACAATAACCGGCCACATAAGAAAGTGCCTCTTGTGGCTCTATATACGCTGCTTCCTTTCCAATCACAATCCCGAGTTCAACCTCCCAATCGGTCTTCTGTGCGTGCCGCGGGATCATGACGTTGTCATTCGGTCCGCAAATCGCCGATGTTGCCTTCATGAAGACGACCGGCTCCACTGGCACTGCCATATTAGACTCTGCGGCATGATCGGAGTAGTTCAAACCGATGCAGATAAACTTACCAACGGATGCGATGCACGGCCCAATTCTATCGACCGCGGTCACAAGCGGTAGGTCTGAGGGGTCGACTAGCCGTAGCTTTTGTAACACCTCATGCGTTAGTGAATGGCCATCGACATCGTGGATGATCTCGGCAAGGTCTCGGATTCCACCGTTAGAATCCAGCAGAGCAGGACGTTCAGTCCCTCGGGGTCCGTAGCGCAACAGTTTCATCGATCGCTCGCATTGAATAAAGTAAGAATGAGTGCTCTAATACGTCGCCCGACCACCACTCAGATCGAAAACAGCAGCAGTCGTAAAAGAATTCTCCTCGGAGACGAGCCACGCTACCATCGCGCCTACTTCATTCACCTCCAGAAAACGTCTACGTGGAATACGCGAAAGCATGAAATCGACATGCTCCTGCGTCACTTGCTCGAGGATACGGGTTCGGGCTACTGCAGGAGTGATGCAATTCACCGAAATATTTTTGCTTGCTGTTTCTTTGCCAAGTGATTTTGTAAAAGCAATGACACCCGCCTTTGCCGCGCTGTAAGCGGATGCATTCGCATTCCCTTCCTTACCCGCAATGGAAGCGACATTGACGATCCGCCCATAATTCTGGCGAAGCATATGCGGGACGATTGAACGGCAGCATAAGTAGACCCCGACTAAGTCGATCTCGATGACTTGCCTCCATATTTTGACGGGATACTCCCAACTCGTATGATTTGGTCCAGCAATCCCTGCGTTAGCGACTAGAATGTCGATTCTGCCGTGCTTCTTCAGGGTAGAGTCTGTTGCTTCGCTAACCATAAGCTCATCTGATACATCTACCGTCTCAACAGAAACGGTGCCATAGTTACGAAGTTGCACTTCCGCCTCTTTGAGGAGGCTACAATCTCGATCCCAGATGGAGACGGATGCTCCCGATTCGAGGAGGCGGGTAGCAATGGCGAAGCCGATACCTTGGGCGCCCCCGGTAATGACCGCGTGTCGGCGATGAAGATCAATCTTGTTTACTTTTGTTTCGATCATTGGGAAAAGTTCTTTGGAGCGTGGTTTAACTTCGACAATTACACGCGCGTTTGAGTTACATGAATGCGCGAGACCCTGACGGAAATTTCTATGCCCTAGTCCTGACACGGGTCCGAAGCTTAATTCTGATGAGCCTAGGATGTCGACTGCCGCGCCACATCGTGAAGATTGCTCGTGTACATATTTTACAGCGCGATTTTGAAGTGTCAAATATGCTTTGTGTTATAATAGCCAGAAGTGCCTAAAGCACAACTTGCATCTGCCCCGGAGAGTGGAATTTCGATTCTGCGGCGCAGTGGCGCATCTTCCGTGCGGGCATTCTCAAGGAGGATGGCGGCATCGTCGGCGCGATCGTAATAAAAATCTCGCGCGGGTCTCACCATATCCACCTTGACGGATCGGACCAGGGGCCGGCTGCTTGTACCCGCAATCTGCTGGACCCCTTGCTGGAAAGCTCTGCATGAAAATGGAGAGAGCCCCGTGAACAGCTAACTATCTTTCCCCATCTCTGTCGGAATAGGAATCGCCGTAGTGGGCAAGCTATCATACCCAATAGGACATTCTTCATGATAAAGCGGCTGGAATCTTTTTTCATGTTCGTCTGCTGTGCACTATTGCTATTCGTGATCTTTAACACGCAGGTTATTGCATCAAGTGGCGAGAATGCCTCTTCAGCTATTCCGCCCATCCGGCATGTATTTGTTATTACGCTGGAGAACAAGAATTTCTCCGCCACCTTTGGCCCCGGCTCTGATGCGCCGTATCTGGCCGAGACGCTGCGGGCGCAGGGTGCACTGCTGACGCAGTACTACGGAACCGGCCACAGCAGCCTGGACAACTACATCGCCATGATGGGCGGGCAGGCCAACAATCCGCAGACCTCGGCCGACTGCAACACATATGCCGACTTTCACCAGATCGGCACGGTTGCCGATGGCCAGGCTGTGGGGCAGGGATGCGTGTATCCCGCGTCGGTAAAGACGCTGGCCAACCAACTGATGGCGGCAAATCTTACGTGGAAAGGCTACATGGAGGACATGGGCAGCGACCCTGCGCGCGAATCCTCTACCTGTGGTCATCCGCAGTTGAATGCTCTGGACCTGACTCAGAGGGCCGAAGCGCCCAGCGCGGCCGTGCCGGAGGGTGACATGTACGCCACCCGGCATGATCCCTTCATGTACTTTCACGCCATCATCGATCTGCCATCGTGCAACAGCCACGTCGTGAATATGCGAGAGCTGAAGACCGATCTGCGCTCGATCGCCACCACGCCGAACTTCAGCTACATCACGCCGAACCTGTGCGACGACGGCCACGATTCTCCCTGCGCCAATGGCGAACCGGGGGGATTGAAATCCATCAATGTCTTTCTGCAAAAGTGGATTCCGGTAATCCTCGACTCACCGGCATATCAGAAAGACGGCCTCATCATCATCAACTTCGATGAAGGAGGCAACGGAAAAATCGAGCAGACCGCGGCTGGCGTCCAGGTGACGGTCGACGGGGCCACTTGCTGCCATCAGCAGGAAGGACCAAATTTGGGCTGGAAATATCCCGTCACGGTCCGCCGCATGTCGCATGGCCGGCTGATTACCACCACGACGCTCAGCTTTGGCGGCGATCTACCCGGCGCGCTGCTGCTGTCAAAATACATTCGCCCTGGCACAGTCTCGAATGTTCCGTACAATCATTACTCGCTGCTGAAATCACTGGAAGAGATCTACGGCATCCATGAGTATCTGGGTTACGCCGGCCAGAAGGGCCTGACCGCCTTCGGTCCGGACATTTTTACTAACTATTAGATGGAGTCCTGCACGGACTCAAGCACCCTGTGCTCATGTCTGCGGCCAATATGACGATCATGCGCAATCTTCTCATCGGCGGAATTCTCATTTCTGCTGGGGCATTGTGTGTGATGGGCAGATCGGCTGCGCCAGCGCCGTCTGCGCTGAGTTCGCCGCTTAGCCCAGCGGCCGCTCTGGGAAAGAAAATCTTTTCTGACCGCACCCTTTCGGCATCAGGAAAGATGGCCTGTTCCACCTGTCACGATCCGAGATATGCCTACGGGCCTTCCAACGGATCAGCCGTTCAGTATGGCGGACCCGATCTGAAGAGTCCTGGCTATCGGGCAGTGCCTTCGCTGCGTTATATCCTCAATTACGTCCCCGTATGGACCTATGTTCTGGCCACCAATCCTATCGAGCAGTTCACCGAGACCGACGAAGTTCCTGCCGGCGGATTCACTTGGGATGGCCGCTACAATTCGCTGCATGAGCAGGCCATGCTTCCGTTTTTTTCTCCTCAGGAGATGGGCAATCGTAGCGTGGCGGATCTGTCAGAGAAACTCAACCACGCTGAATATGCCGGCGATTTCCGAGCAGTTTTCGGCCAGGATATTTTTAGCCATCCTGCGCAAGCCGTCGAAAGCGCAACGCTTGCCCTTCAACAATTCGAACTGCAGGATGCAAGCTTCCATCCCTATACCAGCAAATTCGATCAATGGCTCGAAGGCAAAGCATCGCTGACGCCGCAGGAGCTACGCGGCAAACAGTTGTTCGACGACCCGAATAGTGGCAACTGCGCGTCGTGCCATCTGGACGAAATGGGCGCGAACGGGGCGCATCCTATCTTCACCGACTTTCAATTCGAAGCGCTGGGCGTCCCGCGCAATAACGAGATTCCTTGGAATGCAGACCCGCATTACAACGACATGGGACTCTGCGGTCCATTCCGAAATGACGGGGCCAGCAAGGACCCTGCAAACTGCGGCCTCTTCCGTACGCCAACGCTACGCAATGTGGCCATCCGTCAAGTCTTCTTCCACAATGGGCGCTTTCATACCTTGCGCGAAGCTCTGCTTTTCTATGTGGAGCGCGACACGAATCCAGAGAAGTGGTACCCGATAGGTCCTGGCGGCAAAGTGGAGAAGTTCAACGACCTGCCTCCGCAGGATCGGCTGAATGTGGATACGATCGATGCGCCTCTCGATCGCAGCCCGGGGCAGCCACCGGCCTGGAACAACCAGAACATTGATGATGTGATCGCTTTCCTTAAGACGCTCAACGACCAGGATGTATTCATTAAGAATGGTGCTTCAACTGCTCTGGACTGCCGTTCTTCTTCAATACACCGCACGTCGCCTTCTGGCAATGGAACGCACACTCGCTGAAGCCATGCTTGTGGCACAGCTCCGCCGTCGAGTACTGTTACTGACAATAAATTCCAGGGGCGATTCATTTGTTTTAGTTTGTCCTCTTGTGCCCGCCCGACTCAGACATGTGGCAGCTACAAAGTGGGGTATAAAGCGCTAACTGCAGATGAACAGGCTGGCCGAAGTCGGGGCATCGCCTGAACCGCTTGGCCTCTGGCCCCCATGGAGTTCAGAGGCAAAAACGACCGAAACCCAACAACCTTCCTACGTTCCAAGGAAGATCAAAAGTGCGAAAAGTTCTGAACACTACCTGGACGCCACCGTATAGGTTCGACTCCCATCCGGCTAGCCAATTTTCGAGATCGTCCTTCTAGGCCTTACCGGTTAAGAGCTAGCTTTATTTCGTGTGGCTGATATATTGGCGAAGCACAACGGGTCTTGAGTCTGCTTCGATACCGAGCTACACAAGGACAACTTCGACTCCGACGTTCTTAAGTGCCTCGATATCACTTTCAGACATTTCTGCATCGCTAATGACTGTGTGAACAGCGGCTGGAGGCACAATCAATGCCATACTGAGACGGCTGAACTTGGTGGAATCGCAAGCTACGATAACTTTTTTTGATGCCTTTACCATAGCCCGGTTGACACGTGCCTCGAGTACGTTGGGCGTAGTTATGCCGACCCGCGTGTCGAAACCATCGACCCCCAAAAAAAGAATATCCGCATGGATCTCTCGTAGAACATCCTCTGCCAGCGGCCCCACTAGCGAGGAGGAGTTCTTTCGCAAGCTTCCTCCAATGAGGATAATGTCGAAGTCCGTATCGCCTAGCTCCGTAGCAATGTTGAGCGCATTCGTAACGACGGTCAAATGCGAAAACTTACGCAGCGCGCGAGCAATTGCCGTGGTTGTTGTGCCAGAATCCAATAGAATGCACTGTCCTTCTTGGACTAATTTGATTGCGGCAGCTGCAATGAGTTCCTTTTCTTTGAATTGATGCTGTGCTTTTTCCTTGAGGGATGGGTCACGCATCGTAGTGCCTTGAGGTAGAAGCGCGCCGCCATGGGTTCTTTGAACTAGGCCCTTGGAGTCCAAGTAATCCAGGTCTTTACGGATGGTGATAGGAGAAATCCCCAGTGATTTTGAGAGCTCAGAAACCAAAACACGGCCGTCACGTTGAACAAGGGAAAGCTCGTGCTGCCTTCTTTCGCCAATCAGCATACCATTGTCTTCCTTGCTGACTGATGTCCTTGCCTCGTTTTGGATAATCTTTTTCTTCCGAAAAGATTCGTTTAGCATTTTAAACCTTTTACCTCCACCGATAAAAGATCCCACATTGCCCAGCCGCGCATGGCAAACATTATATGGGATAGCACTGGGGAGACTAGCTTGTTTCTTTTTGATCTAGATCCGTTTATTTTATTAACTTTGAGATTAGAACACGCCGCCATAAGGCGCTGATACCTGCCCTTCGCTTTTCAATTCCGCAATATTTCGCAATAGAGACGCAGTGGGTGATCCACGCCATTGGACTGTTCGTTCGCTCTAATTGCATCCTGCTGATTTGGTTTGGTAGGCAGGAGGTGTCAAATGCAACGTAAACGTATTCTCTTGTGAATCACGGAGCGAAAGGCTGGTCGTTGATCAAAGCATACGCCTTAAGAAGAAAGTGCGCGCACCGGCCGAGTTGCAAATCTGTGCCTTTTGTTCGCTCACTTAAAATCCTCTGCACCGTGTTGCACCGGAGTTTAGGCGTTACTCCGCATCTACGCGCGTGCGTCATTATGCAGCGCTGCCAACGTAAGAAGGAAAAACGCATTGTGCGGCTCCCAGGGTTCGTTGGTATGCCAGTCCACTTCTTGCGGCGGCTCGCGGAGGTCGAAAGAAGGCCGGTCTTCGCGTGTTTCCGGCCGGCAAAAGCCGTTGGGAATGGCGCCTGTAACCAAGTTGCGTCCCCGTTCCGGTGTCCAACCCGGAAACAGCTGCGGCGGATTGGAGGTTCCCGTCCCTTGCAGCAGGCAAAGATTATACGGATTGCGTCCCATCACCCAATCGAGTTGATGCGTCGCTGCACGTCGTGCGCGCGGTTCTTCGAGGAGCTTCGCCAGCAGAGCCATCGCCCAGGCATTGGAAAGATACTGGCCGTTCTGTCCGCAATACCAAGTCTTCCCTATATAGGGATTGAGGATGTCACGCTCAGACCACTGAAGCAGTCCGAACGGATTCGACATAAGACTCAATTGCGTTTCAAGCCAGCGGCTCAGCGACTCGCGCACGCGTGGCGCCAGATTGTCTTGTGGATGGGCTTCAACATAGAGTGCCAACGCCGCGGCAGGTTCGCCTTCAAAAACAATCCTAGAAAGAAAGTCGGACGGCCACAGGCCGGTCGGCTTTTGCTCGTGCAGAAAAAACTCGACGCACGACCGCGCATCGTCCCGGTAGCAAAGCTCGCCGGTCAAAGCTTCAAGCTCCAGGTCCGCCAGCAGCAGTTGCGCAGTGCGGCGCACCATCCTGCCTTTCGTATCCTCGCCAAGATCGGGAACCCCGTTGCAGGTCGCTACCCATGCGTCTTCCGGATAGTTCGAGCCCGTTTTGACAGCGCCTCGCCAAAGGTCTTCGGCCGCTTCACGGAAATCGCCGCGGCCTGTCGCGCGTGCCGCAGCAGCTAAGGCTGCAGCCACCATAGCACTCGGCGCCTGACCGCGAAATGGCCTGTCGTCTGCTGTGCCGATGCGGTTATCAGTCTCTTTATCCGGCGTGCCGCGAAAGTAACCATA
>JASIJX010000568.1 GCA_030049955.1 Acidobacteriaceae bacterium | reverse complement strand
AAATCACTGGTTAGTGATTGCAGCCGAATTCGTGACGCTGAGGCTTGGACAGCCGCATTATGAGGATTTAGCGGAATTGTTTCAGGCCGTCGGTAAAAGACGGAGATCGGGCGAATTCTCGGGAGCAGCCATCCGAAGGAGGGTCCATTACTTAAAAAAGCATCACGGTTTGTACTACGAATCCGCCAAAGCGGCGGCTCGAAATCTTGACGTGCAGTTGGGATTTCGAAATCCGAGCAACCCAGTTAAGTATCAATGATGTCAAGAGGGGGTATTTTAGGGGGTACTCTCAGGTCGTTGAATCGTGTATATATATGAAATATAACACGATAATTAAGCTATACTAATCCAATCGTGCCAGTGGGGGTACGAATATCCGAAAGTGGGGTATCTCCATTTTCGAGGGAAATCCTGGGGATATGCGCCTTGGCTTTGACCGATACCGAAATCCGACGCTCCAAACTTGCTGGCCGGCCTTACAAGCTCTCTGATAGTGGTGTGGTGGCCTGCATTTGCTCATAAAGCCAGGGGGCGGCAAGCTCTGGCGCTGGAAGTACCGTTTCGATGGAGCCGAGAAGCTGATGGCCTTTGGACGGTATCCGGAAGTCTCTCTTTCCGATGCCCGAGAGCGCCGTGATGCGGCCCGGAAAAAGCTCGCCAACGGAGTTGATCCGATGGCGGAACGGATGGCGGAGAAGACAGCCGTCATCGTTGCTATCCTCCTCTTCGGTCTATTGGTTGACGCATATGGCAAAAGTCGGCCAAGGACTAACCAGCGAGTTGAAGCTGTTTTTCCAAGCCCATCAACTTGTCTCGTGTCTCTCCTCTTCGCTGGCTCAATTCAAGCCGGGCAGACTCGGAGAGGGCTTGTTAGTAACCTGACTTGACCACGAGTCCACATTCGGGCTCGTAGGGCTGTACGTTGACACTATGACGGGGGAACCATGTAGCAAATAGAGCGAAAGCGGGAGTAACTACTCCACCGACCAGATGGCTTTTGGCGTCCGCGCCACCGAACTACTCAGCGGTTATCCGGGAGATAAACCGGCTCAAGCCGGAAGTGAGCCTGGAGGTTGCGCTACCAGATTACGGAGAAACACTCAGGCCCACGTTTGCGCTTCGCGAGTTCCAGCCCGCTGCCGGCGATCCCGAGTGGATTCTGCTGGTGGAGGTTCTTCCGTCTGGAGCCAACTTCGATGAAGTTGCCGACGGCGACACGCACCATTGGCAGGCGAGCCCGCAGGCCAAGTTCGAGCGGCTTTTGCGAAATGTCCATGTGCCCATCGGGCTGTTGGTAAACGACCAGCAATTACGCCTCATCTACGCTCCGGAGAAGGAACTCAGCGGTCACATCACCTTCAAGCTGCCGGAGATGGTGAAGGTCAGCGCTTCGACGCCTGGGCGCAGTTGCTGACATTGTTCCGGTTGATCTATCGCGGCGGCAGCCACGGCGACCTGCACATCCCTGCTCGCGAGGGATATCTGTTTGATCCCGACCACTACCCGTTCCTCGAAGGCCGCCGAAGCGCAGCCGATGCTGTCAGCATTCCTCGGGTGCCGGACGGCGTGCTCTTTCGCGTTCTGTCGAAGCTGATGGTCCTCGATGGTGAGCGCATTAGCTATCGCACACTCGCCGTGGAACAGATCGGCAGCGTGTATGTAGCCATCATGGGCTTCGAGCTGCATGTAGCCTCTCCATGCCCAACCACGTTGCATTGAAGGCGAGAATTCAGCCGCCTTGGTGTCCTGATGCTCTCCACGAGATCGGCGGCAATGAAAAAAATTGGACCGAACGCCATACTCACGACGCTTTTTCTTATCGTCGGATCAATGGTCGTCGGCTGGGTTATGGGGGGCTGATTATCAAGGCCGTAAGGTCGGATGCGGGTTCAGCAAAGTGAGCAGCGGAGATGAGAAAATCATGTTGCGCCTGCAGCGCTGCCATGTTGGTCGGGCAAGATTACAAGAGTTGCATTCCTTCAGTCGCGGATTCCGTCGATGTCGATCAGAACATGCAGCGGACCGCGGAACAATGCGTTTCTCCGGTATGGCGGAGGATCGACGACCAACCGAGGGTTCTCCACGCGGCGGAGGAAAGCTTCAACTGCCGTGTTCACCTCTAGCCGTGCGAGCTGGCCGCCAAAGCAGACGTGTATGCCCGCCCCCCATCCGAGGCTCTCTTTCTCCTCACGTTCGAGATCGAATTTGTTCGGGTCGCGGAACTTCCGCGGATCACGGTTAGCCGCGCCATACATGAAGAAGATTGGCGAATGTTTCGGAATGGTCGTCCCGTCGATCTCGATGTCGTCGAGAGCGGTCCAGGTGGGCCAGAAGTTTACCGACGACTGGAGGCGCAATACCTCCTCGATAGCGCATGGGATCAGGCTCGGCCGGCGGCGCAGCAGGTCGATTGTCCCGGGATTACGCAGGAAAGTAAGCACGCAATGGGAGATCAGGTTGACCGTGGAGTCATGTCCGGCGGTGAAGATAAGCGCGACATTAGCTACGATCTCACTAGGCGACATGCGCCCGTCGGGGCCGTCGCCGTGCACCAGCTTTGAAATCATGCCGTCAGTAGGATTTTTCTCGGCGCTCTCGACGAGCCCGACGATGTATTTCATAAACTCCCTTCGGCTGGCTTGTGCCTTTTCTTTGCGGCGCTTTCCCTCTTCGGTCGCTGCGTCCGGGCCGAGTTCTGCGCCCGCCAGCATCTCCGCGATCCAGGCGTGGAAATGAGGTTCGTCCTTTAGCGGCACTCCCATGATCCGGCAGATCACGGCGACCGGCAGCGGATAGGCATAATCATCGACGACATCGATCCGTTGTTTGCCTTTGGCCTTATCGAGCATGTCGTTGACGATACGCTGGCACTCCACTTCCATACTGGGAATCACGTTCGGCGAATGAGGTGGGCCGAAGTATCGCATGCATTGGCGACGCGCCCGATCGTGGTCGGGCGGGTCGGCAATGATCATCATTGGATCCTTGCCGTATTTTTCCAGCAACTCCGCCTCGACGTCGGGCACATCATCGTCCTTCGCGGGAGCAGTCTTGGGCCGGTTGGGCCGATTGCGAAGATCGGCGCTTATCCGCGGGTCATGGATCAGCGCGGCGATCTCCTGAAACCCAGTGACTACGAAGATCCCATTTGCCAGGCGCGCCACCGGTGTCTTTCGAAGCTCGTCGAAGAATGGGTACGGATTCGCGCGGTTTTCGAATTTCATAGCTCCTGCGAAAGCCTGATCTGGGGTCATGATGGCCACCTCCTGGCGGTGTCGGGCGTATTCGCTGTGCGCCGCATCCATTGCGTCATGCGGCTCGGCGTCGGGACTCGGCCTTCCGCCGGGATACGCCGCGCGGCCGGAACTCGGCTTGGCGCTCATTTGGGTCGTGGCCTGTCAGGACGACATCGGGAATTGCCGTCGTTGTGCCCCGAGACGGAAAGTCGGCGGGGACGACTCGCGTGTCGGCGGGTACATCGAACCCCGCCGCAGGCGGTGGGAACGGACCTGACCGCTCGATCTGCGCGCCGTAATACTCGAGCCACTTTCCGTGGTCGAAGGTGACTGCGCCGACAATGCGTCCACGGCGACCGAACGCGGCGGCGAACCGCCGCTCCTTGGGCGAGCCCTGGGTGAATACGACTTCGTCACCGAAAGATGGCACGCCGACCGTCTTGATATTGACTCCGAACTGCCCCGACCAATTGGATGGCACCAAAAGATGGGGGCGGCGTTCGGTTTCGTCACACACCATGTTGTGAGCCGCGACCTCGGCCCCGCGAACGGCGTTTTCCCAGAATTCCGTAGCGAGGAACTCGTACTCATACAGCACATGTGGGGTACGCGCGACGTCTCCGGCGGCAAATATGTAGTTGGTCACGAGGCCGTGAATATCAAAAGCGCGGCAGCCGGCATCACAGGCCACGCCCCAGAATCCGGCGGCTAATCCGGAGCCCTCCAGCCATTCGACGTTGCGGATGGAGCCCAGCGATGCCAGCACTACGTCGACATCGAGCGTGGTCCGGTCGGAAAGGCGTGCGTGCCGCACGTGCCCACTCGCGTCCCCTTCAAGCGCCAGGACGGAGACACCGGTGCGGAGGTCCACACCTGCATCGCGCTGCATTTCGCCGGCTATTGCACCGATCACGTTTCCAAGCGCACCGGCAAGCGGCGCTGCGCCACGTTCGGCGACGGTCACTTCAAGACCGCGCTCGCAGCAGACCGAAGCCACTTCAGAACCGATGAATCCAGCGCCGATGATCAGAACTCGTCGCGGCTTCGCGTCCAACGCCGCCTGCAGCCGAGCGGCGTCATCGCAGGTACGGAGCGTGTACACGCCCTCCAGCTTTGCCTCCTCCGAATTCGGCCACTGTCGCGCGCGAACGCCCGTCGCGATCAGCAAGGCATCACCCGAAATCTCCTCGCCGTTGGCCAGCCGAACCACTCCTCCGGCGCGGTCCAGACCAGTGGCAGCAACGCCAAGCCGCCATTCCGCATCGATCTCGCGCAGGCGCGGAAGCTTGGTGTGGTCCGCTTTGACCCACCCCTTCTGCACCTGCTTGGAAAGCGGGGGGCGGTCGTACGGCTCATGCGGCTCATCCCCGATGATCGTCAGGCGTCCGCGAAAGCCTTCCTTTCGCAGCGCTTCAGCGCCGCGCAGACCTGCGAGTGAAGCGCCGACAATGATGATCCGACCGTTGTTCTTAAGGCTGTTTCCCTTTGGCGGGCTCACGCTGCACCTACTTCTTTTCGTCTAACTGGTCCACAATGATCGCCTGCACCGGACAGGAAGCCGCGGCTCGGAGAACTTGCTGGCGCTGTGCATCATCGGGATTGGGGTCGTACTGGAGGGCCTCTTCACCGTTGAGTTTAAGGGCTTTCGGCGCAAGAGGGACGCACTGCGCGTATCCTAGACACCGGTTCAGATCAACGACAATCCGCATACCGATCCTCCCAAGGGACGACGAAAGAATCGCTGACTTCTACGCGCGAGGTAACTGGCAAAAGTTACAGTGGCGCTATACTGGCCAGATTTTCTGCATGTGATTTCTCGGCGGCTACGAATCGCCCCCCGGGGTTCCAAGCACGAGCCTAACTCCTCAACGTCAAAGATGTCGCGGAAGGCTCCTACAACTTCAGGGAAGCTGATTGGTTTTTGCAAGATCGAGGATCTCAACTCCACCTTCGCAGTCCCTGCGCGCGGGACGTGGCCCTGATCGCAACGGTGCTGAAGGGCGCCGAGATCGAGAAACAGCGCATTCAGAATCTCGCTGAGGCAGAGAGGGCGCGTCTGACTGCAGAGGCTGAAGGCCGTGCCTCGGCCATCCGGACGCAAGGCGAAGCCGAAGCTTCCGCGCGGCGCTCGAACGGGCGTTGAGCCACGACCAGTTGGAAGCGGGCTTCTCGCATCAGGCGGAAGATCAGAAAATTGAGGCCGACAATCTGCGCCAGGCACTGCGCAAGCTCGAACAAAAGCTGAGTGAAACGCGAGCCCACTGCGAAATGCTCGTCGCGGAGCACAGGCGTGCAAAGGTCGTTGGACGCGCAACCAAGGCACGCGGAGCCGTTGCCATGAATCAGGAAGGCGCGCTAAACCGGATGAAATCCAAGGTGCATGTCAAATCCGCAGAGAATGCTGCGGCGAGAGAAGTCATGAATCCGGAGACTCTCGAAGAACGGTTCCGCGCGCTTGAAAGCAGCGACAAGGTGGAAACTCTGCTGAATGAAATCAAGAGCCGGCAGAAAATGAACGGGCAACGTCCTCAATGATCATAAATCTCGAGCTTAATAGCAGGTGAGTTCTTTTCTCACCTAGTGAAGTGGTCGGAAATTGCTACCTCGCGAATGGAGGTGTCGAACTCGAGGCCGGCATACCAGGCGCTGCGGCGCGAGCCATTGAATCTGTCCCCTTGCGGACCGGAATGCCAAAAAGCGCATGCCACATTCGCTGTATTCTCCTGTGGGACTGCCAACCAACTAACCCATTGATCGAGTGCCTACGCGTGTCAACTCCCACACAGGCGTGTGCGATTTGACACGTTTTTCTTTATTTAATTTGAACTAAGTTCTGTGTATTCAATGCACTCGCCATTGGATCGCTGGTTGCATTTCTCCCCGGCATGCAGAGTTCAGGATGCACCAACCGGAGGGGAGATATGAAGCGGATGGGGCGGTTCAGCTTGATGACGGCGATGGCGATGGGGTCGGTTCTGGCAATGCCGGCGATCACGGCGGCGGCACAGCCGAATCTGACGAAGGTACAGGTCACCGAGAGCACGCCGAAGCGGGTGATCGTGGTCAGCCTCGAGGATCGCAAGCTAGCGCTGGTGGAAGACGGCAAAGTGAAGAAGATCTACACCGTCGCAGTAGGCAAGCCCTCGACGCCCAGCCCGGTGGGGACGTTCGTTATCGAACGCCGCGTGGTGAACCCAACCTATTCGCATGACGGTCGCGTAGTTCCTCCCGGACCGGGCAATCCCGTCGGCACTCGCTGGATGGGCCTGAGCATTCGCGGCTATGGGATTCACGGGACCAACGTCCCCAGCTCGATCGGCAAAGCGGCGTCGCATGGCTGCATCCGCATGGGCAGGGCCGACCTGGAAGAGCTTTTTGCTCAGGTTGAGGTTGGTGACACGGTCGAGCTGATTGGAACGCGCAATGAAGAGACGGTCGCGCTGTTCGGCGATGGTCCAAAGCCGGCGCCTGAGACCGCGCAGCAACCGGTGGTGATGGCCGCCGCACAGACGGCGCCCGCGACAACGGCCGTAAACGGCTCGATGTAAGGAGTGCAGCGATGGCCTTATTCAATGCATGGTTCGATTCTGCTCTCTCCTGGCTCGGTACCGTGCTTCTGCCACTCTCGGCGGCGCTGTTTCTCGAAGAGTTGACTTACGGGGGACTGGTCCGGCTGCTGCTGGCTCCACGGCCGGGTTCCGGCAAACAAGCGAGCCCAACAGATGGAAGTGGAGGCGGAAAATGATTGCCCTGAAGGTGCTGTTGATAGGCGCTGGAGTGCTGATGCTGGCTCTTGCGTCAGCGATTCCGCTGTATGCGCTGTGGCTGCGCGTGAAGGCGGCGCGCAAAAAAGCGAATCAGACCGAAACGTTAAACGAGCCTACTGCTGAGCCAGAGCCGATCGACTGGCGTCGCTCAGTGACGTTGGCGATTGGTGGATGCGTACCGTTGATCGTGGCGACGGGAATCGTTATTGTGCCCAGCGGCATGGGCGGTGTGCGCGTGAGCCAGGTGAGCGGAACATTGCCGGGCACGCTTTATCCGGGCGCGCACTTTGTCGCTCCGCTCGTCGACAGCGTGCAGATCTTCGACCTGCGCGATCACCTGTTCACAGCGGGCGTGCTTGACGAGGGCGTGCACAAGGCCGGCGCCAAGCCTGCGGTGCTGACGGTGCAATCCCTCGAGGGCCTGAACATCGGGTTAGGCATCACGGTGCGCTACAGGCTCGATCCCGACAAGCTGGCCAGCGTGCAGGCGCATCTGCCCCAGCCGGCCGACCAGCAACTGGTGCCGCCGGTGGTAGCCAGCGCATGGCGCCAGCTGGCGCCGCAATACACAGTCAGGGAAATTTTCTCGACAAAGCGGGAAGAGGTGCGGGCCAAAGCGGCTGGCATCATCACGCGAAAGCTTGCGGCGGACGGGATCGTGGTGGAAGAGGTAATGCTCTCCGACATTCAGTTGCCCGACGAATACGCCAAGGGCCTAGAAGGCCTGTTGCTCAAGGAACAACAAAACGACCAGATGGGCGTCGATACAGAAATCCAGCAGAAGCAGGTAAAGATCGCCGAATTACAGGCCGAAGCTGAGGCCGCGCAGAAGGTGAAGGAGGCAGAAGGCGATGCGCAGGCCAAGGTTGTCGAGGCGCGCGGTGAGTCGGACGCGATGCAGTACACACTGCCGCTCAAGCAGAAGCAGATCGAGCAGAGCAAGCTGGAGGCGGAGGCGCGCAAGGAAGCAACCATCGAAAATGCCGAGGCTGACGCGCAGGCCAAGGTGATCGACAGCAAGGCGGAGCTGGAGCGGCGCAATCTGCTTGCCGATGCCGAGGCAAACCGCATCAAGGTGGTGGCGGCGGCTGATGCGCAGCGCATGAGCAGCGAAGCCGAATTGTTGAACAAATCACCGCTGCTCATTAACAAGATCGTGGC
>JASIJX010000567.1 GCA_030049955.1 Acidobacteriaceae bacterium | reverse complement strand
CCCTGAAGGAGACCTACCCGCATGAAGCAGCTTCTTCTGGATTTTGGCTATAACCTGGCCGAATCGACGGAAAAAACGATGCGCCCCGTTGGCATCGTGTTGGGCGGCACCATTCTTGCCGCGCTCTGCGCGCATGTTGCCATTCCGCTTGTGTTTACGCCGGTTCCGCTCACGCTGCAGCCGTTCGCTGTTCTGCTGCTGGGCCTGCTGCTTACGCCGCAAATGGCTGCGATCACCTTTATCACCTATCTGGCAGAGGGTGCGGCAGGACTTCCAGTATTTGCGCCAGGCGCGGCGCCCGCCGGCCTTGCTCACCTGCTCGGACCAACAGGCGGCTATCTCTTGGCCTATCCCCTGGCGGCCGCGCTGATCTCCTGGCTATGGCGCCGGACGGGGCGCAGCTTTAAGGCTGCGCTGGTAAGCGCGGCTGCCGGCGATGTAGCGATTCTTGTCTGTGGCGCGCTGTGGCTCGCTGCGCTGCCCTACTTCAGCGCACGGCCAGCCATCGCTGCGGGTATGCTGCCCTTTTTGCCCGGCGACGCCCTGAAAGTAGCCGCGGCGGCTGCGCTGGCCGCCGGTTGGATGCGCCTGCGCCGGCGCGGCGACGATGCACACCCAAGGTAAGCGAAAACTTACCCACATTCGTTGAAAGATTGTTGAAAGGATTCGTTGCCGTGAGTACCCCCCAAGCTGAAAAACTTGCCCCCAGCCACGTTGCCGAAATTTCTATTGCGCACAGCCCCGACTCCGACGATGCATTCATGTTTTACGGGCTGGCCACCAACAAGGTTCGTGTTCCGGGCTACAAGTTCTCGCATACGCTGAACGACATTGAGACGCTGAACCGGCGCGCGCAGCAGGAAGCATTCTTCGACGTAACAGCGGTGAGCTTTCACGCCTACCCCTACATCCAGGAGAACTACGCGCTGATGGGCTGCGGCGGCAGTGTGGGCGAGGGCTATGGTCCCATGATCGTTTCGCCGCGCAAGCTCAAGCCGGCCGACCTGCGCAGCATCCGCATCGCCGTTCCCGGCACCCTTACGACGGCTTATCTGGCGCTCAAGATCTTCAACCCCGAGATCGAAACGGTTGTCGTTCCCTTTGACCGCATCATCCCCGAGATCCTCGCCGGCAAGTACGAGGCCGGGCTGATCATCCACGAAGGCCAGCTTACCTATTCCGCAAGCGGCCTGTACAAGATCATCGACCTGGGTGTGTGGTGGCGCGAAACCACAGGTTTGGTGTTGCCTTTGGGCGGAAACGCCATCCGCCGCTCACTCGGCGCCGAATCGCACCGCATCATCTCCAAGGCATTGCGCGACTCGATCAACCATGCCCTCGAACACCGCGAACAGGCGCTCGAGTACGCCATGCAATTTGCGCGCGATCTCGACTCGGGCCTCGCCAGCCGCTTCGTAAGCATGTACGTCAACGAGCGCACGCTCGATTACGGGCCGGATGGCCGCGAAGCCATCCGCAAACTGCTGGAGATGGGCCACCAGCACGGCATCATCACTGTGACGCCGCAGGTTGATTTCGTGGACTGATAGTAGCGCCGGTCCCTAGTCCATGCGGGCCTTCCCGCCCGCGCTGCTCGTTTGCGTTAGCTATCCCGGTCCAGATTTGGGTCATGACTTCCGTCACCCAAAACCTCCGAATAGGTCATTAATTCTCCCCAAAGAATTCCGCATCTCTTCTCAATGTTTTCTAATCCACGCCGATGGACTGCATTGAGGAGAGGACGCCAATGCTCGCACCGACACCCCAAACCATCCTGCTTGCCACGGCGGATATGGAGCTAATCCAGCGTGTCGAGCCGGCGTTTGTCGCCGCAGGTGCGCGCGTGGAGATGGCGCCGACTGCAGAAACAGCACAGCTCGCGATGAGCGGTGCGCGGTCGGGCGCAATGCCTGATCTGGCCCTGCTCGATGCCGCGCTTCCCGGCAACTTGCAGGACATTCTGGCAGCAGCGCGCGCCGACGGGCAGCGGTTTCCGATTGTCCTGATTTCGGACAATATGACCCCCGACTGGGCCGCATATCTTGAGAGCGGGATCATCGACGATCTGATCCTGCGTGCAGCCGAGCCGGCTTATTGGCAGATTCGCACCACTCTGGCGCTGCGCTCGTGCAGCTATCTCAGCGCGCTCGAGCAGATGCGCGAGAACGAGGCTCGAAGCACACAGGTTGACCGGCTGACGGGCGTGCACAACCGTGAGACGCTGCTCTCAATGCTTTTCCGCGAAACCGATCGCGTGCAGCGAATGAAGACAGCCATGTCGCTGGTGCTCTTCGACGTGGACGACTTCGGCCACTGGAACACGCGGCTCGGCATGGAAGAATGCGACGAACTCCTGCGCCAGGTGGCGCAGCGTGCCAGCCGTTTGTTGCGCAGCTACGACCTGATCGGCCGGACGGGCAAGGACGAATTTCTCATCGCGCTGCCGGGCTGCGCCGCTCCCAATGCCATCACGTTCGCCGAACGCCTGCGCCTGGAAGTTTTCTCATCGCCTTTTCGCTCGGGCGGCGAATCCGTTCGGCTCTCGTCCTGCTTCGGCATCGCGCAGAGCCATGGGCGTTCGCCGGTAGTAGTGCTGCGCGAAGCCGAGCAGGCTCTCGAAAAGGCAAAGGTTGCAGGCCCGGAATCGATCCAGGTCTACGGAGTGCCCGCGCATCCCGCGCCCGCGCCGGTCACGTTTCTTTCCGCCGCCTCAGGCGACGAGCTGCCGGCGTGGTAAGCGTTAGCACC